>JBAZOP010000072.1 GCA_041648665.1 bacterium
AAGCGACGGTACCGAGAGGAGCACCAGGAGGAAATCGCCGCGAAGCAGCGACGGTACTACGAGGAGCACCAGGAGGAAATCGCCGCGAAGAAGCGACGGTACCGAGAGGAGCACAAGGAGGAAATCGCCGCGAAGCAGCGACGGTACCGAGAGGAGCACCAGGAGGAAATCGCCGCGAAGAAGCGACGGTACTACGAGGAGCACAAAATGAATTTCGACCTGAAATATCGCGTCGTGCGGAACGGCGTGCTCGTAGGGGCGAGAGCGTGATGTACGATATCGTGGACCTGGACCAGCTGAAAGGAGGGGGTTCTGGAAGTGTCCTGCGGTATATGGTGATCGAGTCCTGGGTCTCGGAAGCTGAGATCTCCGAGAAGCTCGACGCGCTGCGATCGCAGGGCCGCCGGGTCGAAGCGGTGATCCACCGACCGGAGATTAAACCGGTGTCCTCTGTCATGAAAAAAAAACGGTTCGATTCGAGCGAGAAATCTCATTCACTCGACTTCTATTCGCAGGGGGCGACCTGAGTGAAGCTCGATGAACTCATACCGAGAACACGCCGGTACGTCGATACCTGCATGAAAATGAGCCGCGAGGAGAAGGACCGCGAGGACCGGCAGACTCGGGTCTGCTGGGAGTACCTGTACGAGATCGAGACTATCCAGCAGGCTGCATTTTTGAGCGCGCTCGAGATTCGACGGCAGCGGGAGGGGTGCTGATTGCCGCCCTGCTGCCCGAGCTGCATCCATCAGAGCCTCGAACCGGTCCGGGACCACCGGGGGAAGGTGGTGGACCCGAGACCGGCGATGTTCTGCAGCCATAAAAAAATCCACAATTGGATCGGTTTTCGGTTCATTTGTCCTAGTGATCCCGATCTAACGATACGACGCGTTCGGATGGTCTCGAAAGGGCTGGCGATGTGTCGGTTCTATATGAACCGTCCGATGCAGATGGCACTAGGATCGTACGGGGTGAGGACATGAGGAGAGTGCAGCGGCCATTTTTTGATACTTTTGTCAAAAATGTACAGCTTTTCTGTACAGCTTTTCCGTACAGCTTGCCGCGAGCGTATAATAATAATAAAAGCTGTACATGTACAGCTTTCTCTCTCTCTCTAGAGTCTGGTGATGTTGTACAGAAAAGCTGTACAAAAAAGCTGTACAACACCGGGGGGATGCTGATATGATCAACGATGGCCGGCTCGTGATCCGTGTCCCGATGATCCATATCCTTCTCGCTCGCGCCCTTCGAATTAATCTCGCAAATGAGATTAGGACTCATTTAGCCGCTATATTTATTCGTGAAATCAAACAATTCGAAGGAGAAATCCGTCCTGAGCTGCTCGATAGAATTAAACAGATGGCTGCTGCCGAGTCGGAGTACTACATCCAGATCGACGAAGCGATCCACTCCTACCAGGCCCGGCGCCGTCGCATCGTCCAGGACGCCGAGGCCTCGACAGCCGCACTCGAGCAGTCTCTCCGGAGAGACCGCGAGCTCGCGGACCTGAAGCGGATCCTCCTCGCGACCAGGACCGCTGTCCCCGAGGTCCTCACGAAGATCGAGATCCAGCAGTTCTACGGAGCGATCAACGATCCCGATGCGAACGACCACGTTGCAGACCTCATCGCGGACCAGGCCCTCACCCTCGTACAGTCTCGACTCCTCGCGAAAGGACCGAACGGCCATGCCTCCCTGCTCGAGGACCTGGACCGTATCGGACAAAACGAGAGTGCCCGGATCGTCTCGGCTGCGATCACCTTCCTCGGCAGACCGCACGAGGGACGGACTGAAGCGGAGGGTCGGTTATGACCGCGACAACAAAGCAGGAACGCTGTTCACACGAGCAGGACCGGCAGACGCTCCTCGGGTACCTTCTCGAGCAGACCTCTTCGAGCCGACGCTATTACCGATCGACGGACCTCGCAGATGCAACCGGTATCAGTTCCGGCTCTATCGGTCAATATCTCCGCGAACTGCGAAAGACATCTGCAGAACTCGATATCTCGATCTGGAGCCGGAGCGGTACCCGTCAGGTCTGGCTGATCGGTCGGAAGGAGCGTGCTCGAGCATGACCCAGTACCGCACCCGAGCCGGGCGGATCCTCTGGCAGGCTGTCCGCGAGTACGCCCTCCTCCGCGATCGCTATACCTGCCAGGTCTGCGGGTCCGGCGAGGACCTCACCCTCCACCACCTGAAGACTCGGGAAGAGGGCGGATCAGACGATGCAGGCAACCTCATCACCGTCTGCAGGTCGTGCCACGTCGTCATCCACAAACCGAAGGGGGTCCTGGTCGCCAGTCTCCACTCGAAACACAGGGGCCTAGAGGCATCACATCCACTGGAGGATGTATGAGCTCGGGCGATAGGTGCGAGTTCGAACTCCTGGACTATTGCATCGCTCCTGCGGGGTTCCGGTGTCAGTATGCCATCCCTCATCGACCGGGCGACATCTGCGAAAAGTGCGGCGTGCCCGACGAGGTTCTCGAGACCTGGGAGGATGCATCTCCACGCGAAGCCGAACGCGGTCCTCGACGAGTGCCACTGGAGGAAGAATCATGACCTGCCGGCAATGCAGACATCGGATCCAGTACCGGGTCTGGATGTATCGTCAATCGTGCTGCGAGCTCATGCGGAACCTAAGTCAACCGGGTCCCCGCCCTCTCAAACGAATGACACGACAGCCGACACCGACCTGGTGCCCGCTACCGCTTCGGAATATCTCGAAAACCCTGGATGCGCCGGGTCAGTCCGCATCGACAACCAAAGGTGTCTAGCATGGCATTCATCGAAGTAACCTGGGATTTCACCACGATCGTACAGATCCTGCTGATAGTCGCCTGTGTCGCGGCGCTCATAGTCGTGAAGCATATCATCGGCCCACTCCGGAATGCAGCCATCATCGACCGCTGGCACGACTGGCGGCGCGGGAGGATCCTCAAAAAGTCAGAGGTCGAGCAGCCTCCGAGAACAGCTCAGGAGGCAGCCGAGGATATGATCAGGATCCAGGAAGCGACCGGTACGATCCCTCCTGCAGTCGTGAAACCGAGGGACTCCCGCGATATCGAAGAATCGCCTGGTGTCCGTCAGCTGCTCGAGGAGCAGGTCCGGCTCCGCCGGGACCGGAAGACTGTCATCCCCTCGGGCCTCGTCAAGGTCGAACCGGTCGCGGGAATGGCTGTCACGATCACGATCCCGTATCAGGGCATGGTGGACCCCGATGCAGCAGCCGCCATCCTCGCGCTCCAGGAGGTTAAGGGCAGTGCCGTCCGATTCCACAAGTGAACCGGTCCAGGTCCTGACCCCCTCTCGACAACAGCCGCCCGGTGCCGAGCGACCTCCTTCGATCGCGCTCATGCAGATGATGGGTGTCCTCGAATCGGACCGGGCAAAAACGACCGTCTATATCGAGAAGAGTTTCCTAGAGGTCGTCACGAAAGAACGACTCAAGCTCTCCGATGTACTCAATCTCGGGCTCGAGATGTATCTCCGCGATAAACTCCTAATTTAATTCTCTATTTTCGATTCTCGTCTCTCTCCGCACTGCCCGCGCATAGTGATATCCACCTGCAGCAGCGTCGCGGCGCGACGTCGCGCCTTCAGAGGTACGTACGTACATCAGGGCGAAATAGAAAGGAGGAATGGCGCGGCATATACCATCAATGCCATCTCTTGATGGTAATATCTGCTTTTTATGAGCCTTAAAATAGAAACGACGGTTATTAAAAGGTTAGTGGTGTACATGGCGTTTCTGAAGAGCATCACTGACAAAACCTCCGCGCTCTATGCAGCGCGCATCCAGGGACAGAAGAAGAACAAACTCCTGAAGTACCTCGTCTTCCTGATCGCACTCTTCCTGATGGTCGTTCAGTCCGTCTCGGCCGAGATCGCGATCAACTTCACGGACCTCGGGACCCTGATCACCGGTATCGCGAGCCTGATGCCGTCGATCAACGAACTCATCGTAGCGATCGTGCCGACGATCTTCCTGATCGCGGTGTGCGGGTTCATCTTCGGGATCCTCGCTGCGATCCTGATGGGGCTCACCGGTGCGTTCAAGAACATGAGCTTCATGAAAATGGGCAAATAGGTGCTGCCCGATGAAAACCACCTCTCTTTTTCTGATCTCTGTCCTCATAGCATCCACGCTCTTCACTGCCATGCCGGTCTCTGCGGAGACCGTCTCCATATCCTTCTCCGACATGGACCTGATGACCAACCAGGAGTTCTGGCTCTACTCCTGGAACGGCACGTCCATGTACCTCGTCCAGCAGGTGAACCTGTCATCGACGATCACGCTCGACACGAACACCAGCACGGCCTACGTGATGGTGCTGCGGCCGACCGAGCTCTCATGGTTCGAGAACCCTATCGACAGCTTGAAAATGATGCTGCAGACGATTCCCCGGATGCTCCTCCTGGTCTTCTTCGCATTCTGCCTCTTGGGAAGCGTCGCGGTGATCGTCTTCGTCTGGCGGAGGCGGTGATCCATGCGCCGATACCTCGCGCTCTCCATCCTCGCGGCCCTCGTGCTGCTCGCTCTGGCAGGCCCGGCGGCAGCGTCCGGCGAGGATAGCGGATTATCAGAAAAAACGGGAACGGCGTCGTTCGGCAGCGGAACAATATCGACCCCGGTTGGCCCGCCACTATTGACCGGAACATCAAACAAAGGATATTACCTCATCTATAACGCAACGCGTATGAGATATACCCCGGTCACTCTCGGAGCCCATTACGCTATCACTTACAGGAACGATAATCCCACAATATTCGCGGCATTTCCTAAAACATCGATGAAAAACGTCAGATTTATGGACGGAACGAATTTGATTTTTACAGCGGATGAACACATCACAAAACTCTATACCGGGGATTATTTCTCTGGGACTCACTTTTACCACATGGTTTTTTCAGTGGATTATAACAATTTCGTGGCATACCCAAACACATCGTCAATGTCAAACGGTTTAAAAACCATAATAATCGAATCGAATCTTTCGACAGTAAATACCGGGGGCTGGACGGTGAACTCCACCGCCGGGGACACCCTGGCAGCGTTTTACCTCGGTGGTCAAAATGCCGGTACTCCCTACCAGATTGGACAAAGATTAGGGCTATGGGGCGGGGAATTGAACTCGTCATATCATTATGCCTATGGAAGCGCGAACCTTGCCAACGAATATCATATAGTAGAATCGGATGGCGGCGCGATAAAATCCTATGAAATTACACGCGTGGGGATAACCAATCCGGCCACACAGTCAAAATTGATAGCGTATAATGCACTTGGAACGATCATCTACTCCGAAGATGAATACCAATCGACCGACACGTCCGGGGCGATTTATGCAGCCACACAATGCCGGATCGTCCTCGACAACGGTATTACATCCGTCGTGATCTGGGATGACATTGGCGGGGATATAGGGGATACCTTTCACATTGCGATCCGCGACGCTTCAACCGGGGCGCTCATCTCCTCCCCAACCGTCAATATCACCGAACTATCGACCGGGGCGACGTGGGGATACGTTCCCGCCGATGGCGTTCAGACATCCGACTCACTGATGGCCGGCCTCCTATACAACATTTCCGCTACGAAAACCGGGTATTTCGGAGACTGGCAGAATTTCAATCTGGTTTCCGGGTGTATATATCCGGTCTGTTATGGAAACAACGTAGAATTGCGGCTCGTCAAAATATCCACGCCCGCCGACACAACGAAAACGACGGCAGCGTTTAAAGTCTATTTCCAAGATACGGCGTATCAAGGTGATCAGCCGGTATCCGGCGCGACCATTACCCTATCGAGTCCGGGCTATACAGACCTGCTCGGCCAGACGAATAGCCTCGGATTTCGCGATTTCACCATAAATAAATCGGTCGAATATTCCTATACAATAACTAAAACTGGATACTATGCCGCGTCTGGCACGTTCAATATCACCGATCCGACGCCGATCCTCGTGCGGATGTATCTCGCACCGCAGGGCACGCCGACCGTAACCACGCTCCCGACGCCTCCCGTAGCAACGACACCCGCCGATGAGACCTCCGTCTCGGACTCGTCACGGAAAAGCATCAGGGCATCCTTCGCGCAGGCTGCGACCGTGGCCGGGCCGCTTTTCCTGATAACCCTGATCCTCTTCTGCCTTGCAGCCTGGCGAAAGGGGATGAAGTGACGATGCGCCGGCCTGCGATCGGGATCCTCGCGGTCCTGCTGCTGACGGTCGCCCTGGTCCCGGGTGCCGCTGCATTCGAGGTGAACTGGACGGACGTCTCCACCTTCGGCGTCACGGCACCGGAAGGGTATGCCATCTACCAGGTCAACCTCGACGGCCTGGACGCCGGCGTCACGACGATCACCCTCGATGCATTTGGCGAGCCCTATATCGTCGAAATCAACTGCACACGGTCGTTCTTATTCAATAGTCACTGGGATTTTATCGTCAGCATCACCTATCCTAACGGTACCGTCGTCAGCGAATCTCTCGGCACGCTGTCGATAGGTCAGGAATACAAAGTACGGCTGCAGTATTTCACCCCCGACCTCATCGATACCTTTCTGGATGTTGATATTTACATCGATATCCTCCCGAAATCAGTCAGCTTCATGGGGCCGGTGTTCCCCTCGAGGAGCTATCTCATCTTTCACTCGGTCACGGTGACGGCTCCCGATGAGATGAGTTATGCGAAGGTCTACATTGAAGATGGGGAAGGTCTCTCGAAGATCGTCGATCCGACCTACCAGATCACCTCATGGACCGGGAGCTTTTTCAGCTGGGCGTGGGGCTCGATCCTCTGGTTCGTCGAGAAGATCCCTGGTGTCGGCCCCTACTTCGCGATAGCGCTCGATATCCTCGTGGTCATCCTTGGCGAACTGATCTTTTACCTGAAATTCTTCTTCATTGAGGAGCCCGAGGTCACGGTCTGTCTCGTCGAGATCTTCTGTTTCGGCGAAGCGATGATCCACGGAGGCTCGATGGGCACCCTGCTCCGGCGAGCGGCCGAAAATCACGTCGCGATTTTTAAATTCCTGCTCTGGCTCGCTGAATGGTCGATTGGCATGGTCATGCTGATCATCAGGACCATCGCAGATGTCGTCAAGGCGCTTAAATTGATCTGAGGCTGCTGCTATGGAAACCTTCGAGATCGTACTCATGCAGGACGGTGCAATCGTGCTTCGGGTGTCGGCTCCGAACCCCCTCGCAGCACAATACCGTCTCATTAAACGAATCGACGAAAAATACCACCGACGCTACTATGGAGTGTGACATAACATGGGATTTTTACATCGCGGGACGAGCATCCCGACGCTCATCGTGAAGAAGGGAGGACGAAGCTACGAGCTCAAATACCTCACCCTAAACGGCGAACGAATATCGGATTCGATGGAAGGCAAAGAATATGCAGTGTCCTCGAAACCGGTCGAAATCTCGCAAGGGCGTAAGTCAGGGTACGGATACCTCTGTCACGAGGGCAAAGGGTGTACGATGGATGCCGTCGAAGACGCGACAGTCCTCTCCCTGAAAACCACCGCGACTCTCGTGTCGAACGTGATGGACTCCGACCTCTTCGCGATGGCGTGGCAGCTGAAACCAGGTCTCCGCATGGTTCTCGCGGCGTTCGTTATCGGCGTCGGTCTCGGCTTCATCGGAGGGCTAATCCTTTGACTGCAGAGAGCCAGGCGACGGAGGAGGAGAAGAAGGTCCTCGAGGGGAACGTTACTCAGTACTCTCGGGACCTGCAATGGTTCAAACGGACGGACAACCTCGTCGAGCTCAATAACGATGCCCTGGCTGACCTCGAGGAGATCCAGATCGTCGCGTGCTCGCTCATCGATGCACTCGACGGGGAGATCATCCCGGTCCCGGCCGTCAAGAAATTCAAAGACCGGTATGTATCGCTCACGCGGTCGCGGAGGCGGCTCGGCCGACAGGAATACGTCGAGGTCCTGAAACGCCGACCGAACTACGCGATGGTACCGGGCCCCTGGGCGGAGCAGGAGCAGGAAGACCGACAGGCAACGGGCGTCGTGGATCGCGTTAAGAACTGGTGGAATCGGGGAGGCCGATAGATGGCTGGTCCCGATCGCCCGAAGCTCTCGCTCGGGTACCACCTCGCCGAGGCCCTATTCAATCTCGGGTACAGCCAGGGAGGACCGATCTACCGCACTCTTTCGAAGAGCCGGCACGTCTACCGTATAGCCCGCGCGATGCTGAAAGGTCGAAAGAGCGAAGAGATTGCACAGCGGCTCGCAGACCTCAAAGGAGCCTCCTCCTACCTGAAAAAGGTGTACGAGCCCTCGCTCGATATCGAGCCGATGCCGACCGAGAAACGCATCGTCTTCGAGATGAAGCTCGACGAGTTCCAGGACGATCTGCTCGAGCTGATCGGTGACTACGATCTGGTGGACACCAAGATCCTGTCGGACGTGTACAACATGCAATGGCGGAAAAACCAGAATAAGGAGTGAGTCATGCCTCTACCTGAAATCTTCACCATGAGCAACGCTCTCCTGCAGCAGGTCGCTGCATTCAGTACCGCGTGCGGAATAATCATCGGGTACGCCATCGCCCGCACCGTGGATCGGGTCAGAGCCCGGCGCCAGGCACGGCAGCCCGTCGGCCCGTGAGCTATGCGGAAGAATCCGGAGGCCCTCTCCGACTACTGGCAGGAGCGGATCCGACGTGAATGGGTGATGCGACCAGGGCAGCACATCATGGAGATCGGCATCCCCGGGACCGGCAAGACGAACGGTCTTGCCTGGCTCGAGGAGGCCCTCGTCGAGCACGTGAAGAGCGTACAGGTCTGGTTCGACTGCTGCAAGTCATCCGAGATCCTCATGCTCTCGACGCTCGGGCCGGTCCAGGTCCTCATCCCAGCAGGGATGGAGCTCGAGATCCGGCACCTGAAGAAAGACCTGGACATCACGATCACCGAGGTAGAGGACCTCAAGGATCCCTGGCCGCTTCTCGAGCGGGACCGCATCAACGTGATTTCGTTTGAGCCCTATACCACGTCGCCGGCCGTCTTCGTCGGGCTGATGCGTGATCTCTTCGATGACCTCGTGAAAAAGGCCCAACGATACGCCCTCCCGACCCCGATGGATATCTTCTTCGACGAGTTTCACCGGGTGGCACCGTCGAAGGGATACGGCATCTTCGAGGACGACGACAAGCACGTCCAGAACATGATCGCCAATATCGAGCGGCTGCGGTCGAGCGAAATCAGGTTCGCCGTCTCCACCCAGGGATACAATAAAATCCACAAGGGCGTGCGAATGGCATTCAACTATTTCCTGGCTCGGAGGGGGACAGACGTCGATAATGGTAAAATGAAGCGGTACCTTCTCTTGCACGAGAAGCTGGAGACGGACGAAGCGGTCTTCTGGTTCGAGAATAAGGACTATTCCGACGTCCTGCACCTGCCCTTCTATGGCGACGGGAAGAACCTCGGCCAGGTCCGGTACCATGGGATCCTAAAGGAGGTTGAGAAGCCGACTGCATCCGCGAGCGAGCCGGCGGCTGCTGCAGGAGTCTCGGGAGCACAGTACCTCGAGCAGATGATCGCCAACCTTCGGACGGCGATCGAGGCCCTTCGCCAGCGGGGTGCACCGGAGAAGGAGATCGCGCTCCGGCAGCGCGACCTCTCTTTGCTCATGGCCCGGCGCGTGGTTCTTGGGGGAGAAGGAGAATGAGCTTCACCTATGATCTGCGGCGGATCTATAATGAGAGTCCATGGCTATTCTGGGTGCTCGCGATCGCCTGCATCCTCCTCCTCGCAGGACACCTTGAGCTGATACTCTTCTCGTGAGCGGCACCCCCTCACAGCCATAGACCGACCTCCCAGGATGCGCTGCAGTCGATTCTTTTCTGCGTGGTCGATACTTCCTTCGTCCGAGGGGGGTGAATCGATTCTAGGTGCCATAGAATGCGTTATAGAAGAGGTTTATATGCTCCTAGAGAGTCTCACCGATGAACGACATACAGACCGGGCAGACCCACCCGATCGGAAGGTACCTTTGATGTCCATCATCGCATCTCGGACGAATGTAGCTTCGTACCATCTTCACCCGTCCACCGTCTCGAGAACAGATGCTGCAGTGTGGCCTCGAGGTCATAGAATGCTATTTTAAGAGGGAGTAATATATAGGGATTAGCGTGTGATGCGCGAGTGATTCTGAAAACGAGATAAGAATTACTGCCAGTTGGTTTACACAGATATCTTATTCACTCTCTCCCTACTTACGATTGCTTTTATCTCCTCGTCGGGCGATATCGCTGTATGGATGCGATGACTGGGTTCCTCTCCCTCTACTCGAACCCCGGCACCCGGCGGACCTATGCCGGGCGGCTCAAAGCGTTTCTCGATTTTACGTATGGATCGCAGCGGTCCGGGCCTCGGGCTACCGAACAGGAGAATTTTATTTATGCAGACCTACTCGAGCAGTACCTGTCAAATGGCCGGAACTACCTCGATGACCTGCTCCGGTACGCTGCCGGTATGGGAGACCTCCCTCCGAACACGGCCACGATGCGGTTGAACTGCATCACGGAGCTCCTGGCGTACAGGGGTATCGAGTTCCGAAAATTTGATCTGAAACGGGTCGTGGCGAAGCTGCCGAAGGGCGGATCCCGGACCCTCGAGAAAGACCTCGATCACCAGGTCCTCAAAGCGATCTTGGATCACATGGACGTGCGGGGCCGTGCTCTGTACCTCACAATCGCATCGACCGGGATGCGGATGGGGGAGACACTCTCGATCAGGATCCCGAACGTGGACCTGGACGGCCGACCACCGGCGATCGATCTCCGGGGGGAGACGGTGAAGGGCGGGGTGTCGCGGTACGTCTTCATCACCGACGAGGCAGCTGCAGCGATCCGCGAGTGGCTGAAGGTCCGCGAGCAGAGCATGGCCCTCGCGGACCGGCGGTCTGCTGGTGTCATCGCTAGGGGGAAAGCTCGGGCCCGAGCTCCGGACGACGATCGATTATTCCCATTCTCGATGAAGACGGCCGAGTTGATCTGGGAGATCGCCTGCAGGGATGCCGGCCATCTCTCGATCGACGAGGCGACGAATCGCAAGCAGATCCATCCCCATATGCTCAGGAAGTTTTTCCGATCTCAGCTCTCCCTGAAAGTTCCCCGGGATATTGTCGAGGCCTTGATGGGTCACGAGGGATACCTGGACGATGCCTATCGGCGGTACCCTCGAAGGCAGATGGCAGAGTTCTACCTGAAAGGGCAGTCGATGCTCACGATATCGGTCCCTAAGGAGATCCTGGATATGCAGACCGATTACGAAGACCGGATGAACCTGCAACGGGAGACGAACGAGCGGCTGCTGAACCAGAACTATAAACTGCAGAGCGAGGTGGACCAGCTCAGGGCAGAGGTCGCGGAGGCCCGAGCGATGGCCGAAGAGGTGATCGAGATCGGTAAAGTGTTGAGATTGGCGAAATAAAAGGACGAATAAGAAACGATTTCAATAATCGGAGGATTAATTCCCCGCTATGAGGTGCGATCTTCTCGTTACCGGCATCCTGATGGTGGGTGCCGGCTGTTATGTCTTTTTTGTGATGCATTGGCAATTTATTTCGATTTTTCCTTTGACCCAGGCGGGAGGGATGTTTTTGATTATTGCAGGCATCCTTGTCGGACTTGCAGGAGCGGTATCGAGAGATGTACCTAAAAAGGAGAATTACACCACAAATCTGCCAGTTGATTTGATAGTCCGTCGTAATACTTCGGATTACATTTCAGAAGTTTTATATTCGATTGTATTCCATCGGAATATATGGTCCGTAAGACCACGGTGAATTTAGAAGATCGCTATGATGAGATCGTTAAGAGGGCGATTGATTCCGGGTTCTTTAAGGACCAAACTTCGGTTTTTAATTTCGGCTCTCGAGCTTTTGAATCGCCATCAGAATCTCGGTGTGAACGGGGACACTTTCGCCCCGTCTGACCCGACCATTGAAGTAAAATCAGAGTGAGGTTTCGACGATGGAAATAACCATCATTGAAAAAGCGAGATACGAGGGCATCCTGAATGCCGGCGTCGTTTTCCTCGCAGCAGGAATCTGCCTCGTTATTGCAGCCGTCTTCGGCATTCCTTGGAATGATTTCGGCGATGGCTATACCGCCGGGATGATCGGCGGAGGGGTGGTCCTCGTGGTATGGAGTAAAATCGGAATACGCCGATTAATGAGACCCGTTTATGGTGAGGTGAAACCATGATCGAGATTTCGAAAAAAGCACTCGAGCTCTTCGAGAAGCATGATCCTGAAGCACATCAGAAGATCATGCAGTGGAAAGCACAGGGAAAAGTAAGAATTGTTGAACGGAGCGTGATTCGATGCCCGACGAGGAGCGTTTTGTGAGTGGCGCCCCGAGCCCAAACCGCCAAGTAAGGGAGCAGGGGAACGCCACCAAACTAAGCGCCTCGCAGAGGCAAATACCTTCTGTAGAGAGCGATTCGACTTTTGGACCGCTTGCAGCGCGCGCGGGGATTTCGGTGCCGCGCAGGAAGCCTATGCCGGCCCGGTCCATCCGGAGGTGCGCGTGATGGGTAAGGCTCGTGTCTACCTTCGCGTGGCGAAGGATCCTCAGGGTGGGTATGTTTCCCAGGCGTCCAAGGCGATGACGGCCGAACCACTTCGCCGTTCGCAAACGAAAGGGGCACCGTTCATCCCGACCGTCTTCATGACGCTCGATCTGGATATCCCGGACGAGGCCTTCCAGCCGCCGAGCGTCCATGTCGCGCTCCAGGTCCCGAAAGAGGCCGTCTTCCCCTGTGTCCAGGTCATCGACTCGCTGAAGATCCTCGAGGAGAAGAGTGCAGCTGCTGCGAACGGGAAAGTGTCCCCGCAGGAGGGATCGTGATGCCCATCCGGACGGAGACGGAGATCCGCGATCTCCTCGAGAGGACGGTCGCCCGACAGGCGAGCGTGGCGCCGACCTCCGAGACCGGGATGCTCCTCCACGAACGGTCGAGCATTCTCCGATGGGTCCTCGAGGAGAAGGGTGTCGTCGTTCGCGTGATCCAGGAAGAGCGGGGGCTGTGCTCATGAAGTGCCCCGACTGCGGCCGCGAGATGGGGATCGGGTCTCCCCATGATATCGACTGCGATGGACAGTGGGAGTGCCACGAGTGCGGCACCATAATCCCATTTAGCGTGCTCGCGATCCTCGTGGCGGTGAGCCCGTTATGATGCCGTCGCAGCCTCTCCCCGACAGCGACCCCGAGCGCCGCGCATCCATCTTCGACGAGCTCCGGAGAGTGTATGGTCTCCACCAGTACCGGGATCTCGAGACGGTGCCGGCCGGTAGACCCTCGGGAGGATCCTGATGCAGCCGGTACCGAGGATCCTCGCCAGGCTCGTCTGCGATCGGTGTGGAGTATGGCACCGTATCACGCTCGAGCAGGGATCGGACCTGAAGGCCGGTTCGAAGATGTGGGCGCCCTGCTCCGACTGCCAGACCAGGACGGTGCATCGTATCTGCAGCGACCGGTCGACGCCGGCGGAGGTGAGCTAGAGTGGGTCGTAAGGAAGATCTTCGCCGGATGTATTTCTATGCCGGCAGGGACCCCGATGCCCCTCCATTCACGGCGAGGACCTATCTCGATTACGAACTTCGGCAGCTCGAGCCTCCGCATCGGTATGAGGTCTGCGGCCGATGCGGAGTCCTGATCGGGATCCTCGATCGTTCGACGTCGGATCCGCTCTGTCCCCGATGCCGAGGAGAGGTGCCGGTTGATGAGCGCAGCCAGTACACCCTGCAGAGCCTGGTCCATGAAGAGGCCCGAGCTGCACGGGGGGTGAGAGCGTGATTGCCGGCATCCGCGTGGCGCCGATCCCGCCCGACGTCCCGGGCGAGCGGGTCGTGGTATCGCTCGACGAGGCGATCCGGATCGCCGAGGAGCGCGAGGCTGCGCGGCGACTGGACGATCTCGCCGCGAAGAAGCGACGGTACCGAGAGGAGCACCAGGAGGAAATCGCCGCGAAGAAGCGACGGTACCGAGAGGAGCACAAGGAGGAAATCGCCGCGAAGCAGCGACGGTACTACGAGGAGCACAAGGAGGAAATCGCCGCGAAGCAGCGACGGTACTACGAGGAGCACCAGGAGGAAATCGCCGCGAAGCAGCGACGGTACTACGAGGAGCACCAGGAGGAAATCGCCGCGAAGAAGCGACGGTACCGAGAGGAGCAC
>JBAZOP010000073.1 GCA_041648665.1 bacterium
GAAAAGTAAGCGGAGAACGCAAGGTAGAAGAGTGGGGCCGAGACAATCCCATAATGGCTGCGCTTAACGCTGTTGGCAGGGGGGCAATGGTCGCAGGAAAACCGCTCGCAGCTTTTGCGGGCGCGAATATTGACGCGGCGCTGTCTCACTTGCAGGGCAAACCCTATGACATTAGAGATTTCGGTAAGTCTTTTGAGCGCGTAGCCGGTAAGTCCGATGAGGTTGCAAAGGATATGGAGAGGAGTTCTCCTTGGTCTGCCGGTATTGGCGCTGCAATTCCATCGGTTGCTATGGGCGGGCTGGCTCAGAAAGGCGCGAGCGCGGCGTTATCAGGCTTGGGAGGTAAGGCTGGTTGGCTGGCAAAAAGTGCTGGGACAGGTGCGGCAACGAATGTTGCGATGGGGCAAGCCTTGGAGGGTGGCAACGCGGAGTCAATTCCTTTACAGGCGGCTCTGGGGGCAATACTCAATCCCGTTGCCGAAGGCGTGTCATGGACAGGGGGGAAGATTTTTGACGCTGCGAAATCTTTGAAACCTGTGCATAAAGCTAAGGCAGCGATTGATGCTATTCGACAATTGCTTGGCGGGCGAAGTGCTGCGGGCAAAGAAGAAACAGGAGCACTATTGAAGCAAGCTCTTTATGAGAACCCCGAGGCTGTAGGCGCAGAGCATGGCAAATTATTTGAAAAACTTTTTGGAGGTAAATCTGGAAAACAGACCATAAGTCAGGCTCCGAGATCGACTATAAATAGAATATCCAAAGACCTGACTGCTACTGGTTATCTTGATGATGCGGGAAATGTAACTGGCTATGCTGATGAATACGGGTTGAAGGGTGGGCCAAAACTTTCAAAGGCCGCGCAAGATGAAGCTGCCAACATCTTGAAGGAATTGCGCACTAACCCAACGCGAAAGGGTATTTATAATCTCAAACAGGTCTTGCAGGAAGGCGGGAAGTTTGGAAAAGACGTTACACAGGGAAGCGAAGCGAAATATATGCGTTCGCTTCAGAGGGAATTGAACGCCGATATAGATGCGATGCTTGAACGTGAGATAGGGAAGGATACTAGATTGGCTTTTCAAAAATCACGCAAAGGGCTCAGTCAAGTGCTTCAAAAAACGGATGAAGCAAAGGCAGCTCTTGGATTAGGAAACAAAGCGGGAAGTGAAGTTGACGAATCATATTTGACTAAGAAAATGCTCACTACAGCCAAGAGCAAACCTTCCGTAGCTGCTAACGTTAGAAAACTTGTGGGTGAGGAAGGCGCGGATAGTTTAAAGACACAATTTTTGAATGATATATTTGAAGACGCCTCTGTTAAAGGTGTAGGTTCCGAAGGTTACAATATTAGTGCGCTAGTTAAAAGACTCAAACAAGGCGAAGCTGGCATGAGTCCTTATCTCTCGGAAGCAGACAAAACCCTTCTTGGTCGAGTTGCAGGAGAGGCAGAAAAAGTGGCGGCTAGTGGCGGCAAACAATTAGCACCTGAAGTCGGAATTTTAAAAGAGTTTATCAATGCGGAAGGAATTGCAAAGCCAACGGCTAAAGCTTTGTGGCGTGCGGGCGGCAGACCTATTGCGCGGAAGGGCTTGCAGGGGGCAGGGGGACTTGCGGATGCGATTGAAGCGTTGTTACGTTATGGGGCTGGGCCATCTGTCGCGCTTTCTGATTAGAATGATACCATTTGAGAGCGGCGCACACGAGCAACATAATGAATAACGCAAACCAGTTGACTTTCGACATATCAAAGCCGGGTTCTATGATTGGTTTTTTGAGCATTATTATTTGGTCCTTTTTGCTAATATTTATTCCCCCTTTTAACGGGTGGTGGCTCTGGTAAAGAATTAATCTCACTTGAGAGCATTGATGTTCCGAGTGCGTCGCCGTTGCCATTTTCATAAGCAATTATACGTCGGCGACAATTTCTATCTGTTTTGGCATAGGTACGATCAAAATGATATGCTTCTGAACACCAATCAAGCGAAGGAAGTTTTTGTTTTTCTCTCTCTGTATTAGTTTTGGCAAAACTGGTTTGAAATTCTTGGCGAGCTTCTTTAGTTTTTGATGCGTGATATGCTCCACCGGCGACAAGAGCAGCGACGCAACTAGACATAAAAAATAGTGGTAGTAGTAAAACGATGATAGTTTTCTTCATAGCCCCTCCTCACGGTGAGGGGCTTTTTATTACACTTCTGACACATAGTCAAGTGTGACAGGAAGCACGCATAAACAGGGGGTTTCATGGCTTCCAGAAAACCCGAACAGTTAGCTCCTAAGTTACAGGCGGCGTGGAATGTGCTTGATAAGGAAATGTCTGAGGCCGGGTACGACGCGATACTGACCTGCACGCATAGAAGCAATGAAGAGCAGGACAAACTCTATGCACAGGGAAGATCGGAACCTGGCCCACGCGTGACCAATGCCAAAGCAGGGCAGAGCAAGCACAACTTAGTCCCGGCACAGGCTTTCGATATTGCGATCATGGTTAACGGGAAATTGGATTGGAATACGAGTGGGCCAGCATGGAAGAAAGCCGCTGAGATAGGGAAGAGACTAGGGCTCACGCAACTATCATTCGAGAAGGCACATTTTCAATTTTAGGAGGGTTTATGCGAAGTGGAATCAAAACGACAGAGTTTTGGGCTATGGCGCTAGTTGATATCGGCGCAATGTTTGGTCTGCTTGCGGGTATATACTCAGGTCATATCGCAGCGGCAATGATTGTATGCTCTACGATTGCTTATATAATCAGTCGCGGGATAGCAAAACGCAAAGGGGGTTGATATGATTATCCCTATACCTTCCAAGGCAACGATCTATGCTGCGGTAGGTGCTGCGGTGATCGTAGGCTTGGCGTGTGCGTTCTACGGGGCTTATCGTAAGGGTTACAACAGATGCCAAAATGAAGCACTCGCCGGACAGGTGGAGGCGATAAGTGAAGCGGAAAGGAAACATGAAGTCCTCGGGAAAATTATGCTGGAACGTGAGCGCGAAATTGCTGGTGGCGTTGATCTGCCTGAGCGCGTTAGTGAGCTGCTCTCAACCTGGCCTGATACGCCCCGTCCAGCACGCACGCCCTGAATTGGAACGCGTGGGCGTGAAGTCCTGCTACCTCATTGACGGCGTGACCTACTGTGAGATCGAGCGCGACCCCTTGCTCCGAAACGACTCAGCCCTCAAGAGCGAGGTTATCTATCTGCGCACCTCAGCTGCATGGGCCAACCCGGACCCTATAAATGATACCCGAACATCACAATAAGGAAGGGATCTGGATAGAGGACACCCCTAGAAACGCCTTTGAGCGCGATTATAAGCAATATATTGACACCCTTGAAGCTCACTTGTGCGATCAAGGGAAAGTCGTCTTTAGAGCCCTTATAAGGCTCGTAGATGCTGAATTGGATAGACTGCACACAGCCCCACCGGAGCCTCCAGGCTGCCCTCAGATAGACGATCAGGACCCTACGCAGGGTATCTAGCCCCCCAAAGACCCACCTGAAAAAATCGTAAAATAATCGAAAATAGTGCTTGCACAATTTAAGTCATATTGTTACAAAGTGAACCATGAAAGCGAAAGACAAAAGAAGCGTATCAGTCAGAGTCACACCGGCCGAGAAGGTTGCCATTGAAAAGGCAGCTCGTGAGGCAAGGCAGGCCGAGGGCAACTACGCCCTTCAAGCCATCGAGGAAAGAGTTAAGCGCGAAGGCAAAGAGTGGCCGGAAGTGAAATGACCTTGCAGTCTTTGAAAAGGGGTTTATAGTGCGGAATCTGATCGGGGGCGAAAACGTGGCAAGATCATCTCACAACGGCAACTCCCTTCCTTTTGACCAATTGATCGAACGTCGTAGAAGGTATATTATGTAAGGTTGGATTTGTCCATGATTTCCTTACTTACAGTCCACGCCCGGCTCCCCTTTCTATGTCAAAGGCTCAAGGTCTTGATTTCGATATCGCTCTGTTTCAAGAACTCCTTGAGCTTGCTTACGAGCCTTACTTCCAGTTGGCGCACGCGCTCCTTTGTGATGCCGTACTCGTCTGCGATCTCCTGCAGGGTCAGCGGAAGCTCGGCGAGCAGCCTCTCGGTGAATATCTTCCTGTCCCTGTCCGAGAGCTTGGCCGCAAACTCCCCGAACTTCTGTTTGAGCATGTCCTGGGTCTCGGCCTTTGCCATGCGCTCGTCCAAGGGCTGCTCGTCCATAGGCAAGAAATCCTGCAATATCGCCGCTCCTTCTCCCTGTTTCACGGGTGCGTCGAGCGAGTATTCAGGCATTGTCAGGCGCTTCTGCATGTCCACGACCTGCGACTCAGGCACATGCAGGCGCCTGGAGAGCTCCACGGGTGTCGCATAATAACCCATGGCCTCGATCTTCTCTTTTTCGCGCATGAGGTTGTAGAAGAGCTTCTTCTGCGCCTTTGTGGTACCGAGCCTTATGAGACGAAAGTTGTCGAGTATGTATTTGAGGATGTAGGAGCGGATCCACCACGAGGCGTAGTGACCGAGCCTCGCCCCCTTGTCTGGGTCGAAATTTTTGACCGCCTGCATGAGACCGATGCTGCCCTCCTGTATCAGGTCGAGCACATTGTGAAATGCGTTTCTGTACTCCATCGCAATCTTGACCACGAGCCTCAGGTGCGCTGCCACGAGTTTCTTCGCCGCGTCCACATCCCCCTCCTCATGGAAGAGGCGCGCCAACTCCTTCTCCTCCTCGCACGAAACAAGGGGATATGACTTCACCTCCTGGATATAGCGCGAAAGGGGATCTATTACCGATAAGGCGCGGTTGCCCGGCTCCGTGCCTGCTTGTAGTCTGCTGCTGTCTGTCATCATGATTCTCTCAGCTCGAATAGGCTATTCTGCCGCCGACTATCGTCCACTTGATTTTGCCCGTAACCCTGAGCCCGTCGAAGGGGGTGTTGTGCCCCCTGGAGATGAAGCGATCGGCCTGGACCGTCCATGATGAGGCTGGATCGAAGATGGTGACGTCGGCATCGGAGCCTGCCTTCAACGTGCCCTTGCCCTTGAGGTTCAGTATCTTCGCCGGCGCCGACGTCAGCGCCTCGATCATGCGTTTCAGCGTTATCTTTTTCTCGTTCACGAGCGCCAGCATGAGCGGCAGCATGGTCTCGAGACCCGAGATACCGAACGCGGCGTTCTCAAAGCCCATTTCCTTGTCCACTATGTTGTGCGGCGCGTGGTCGGTCGCGATGGCGTCGATGGTTCCGTCAGCGAGCGCCTTGATGAGCGCCGTGCGATCCGCCTCAGTGCGAAGCGGCGGATTGACCTTTGTGTTCGGGTCGAAGTCGGAGACCGCTTCGTCGGTGAGCGTGAGATGATGAGGGGTGGCCTCGGCGGTGACGGAGATACCCCTCCGCTTAGCGTGGCTGATGAGTTCGACCGAGCCCATGGTGCTCGCGTGCGCCACGTGCAGATGCGAGCCGGTGAGCTCGGCGAGCATGATGTCGCGCGCGATCATCGCCTCCTCCGCCACGGCAGGTATGCCATTGAGTCCCAGTTCTGTGGAGACCAACCCCTCGTTCATCACGCCTACGCCGGCGAGATTCCGATCCTCGCTGTGGGCGATGATGGGGAGACCGAACGCCTTCGCGTACTCCATCGCCCTCCTCATCACCCCGGCGTTCATCACCGGTTTGCCGTCGTCCGATATCGCGCAGGCGCCGGCGCCAGCGAGGTCGCCGATGTCCGACATGGCCTCGCCTGCGAGACCACGGGTAATCGCGCCGATCGGGAGCACATTGCAGGCGCCCTTCTCTCTCGCGCGGTCGATCACGTACTGGGCCACCGACGCGCAGTCTATCGCTGGCTCGGTGTTGGGCATGCAGCAGATCGTGGTGAAGCCGCCTGCAGCCGCAGCCCTGGTCCCTGACTCGATGTCTTCCTTGTACTCCTGGCCCGGGTCGCGCAGGTGCACGTGCATGTCGATGAATCCGGGTGAAACTATGCAGCCGGAGGCGTCTATCACCACTGCGCCCTCGGGCGCCTTCCTGGATTGCGTGAGCTGCGAAACCTTGCCATCTTCGATCAGCACCGAGAGCTTGGCGTCCGTCTTGGACGCCGGATCGATCACGCGGCCGCCTGTTATGAAGTAAGATGCCATAGAAAAACCTCCAGAGCTATTCGCCGCCGTGTGTATCGCCGAGCAGGAGATAGAGCACGGCCATCCTCACCGCCACGCCGCAGGTCACCTGGTCCAGGATCACGGACCTGGGGCCGTCGGCCACGGCCGCGGACAACTCGATCCCGCGGTTGACCGGACCCGGATGCATGATGATGAGATCCTCCCTCGCACCTTTGAGTTTCTCATCGGTTATGCCGAAGTAGCGCGCGTACTCCCTTCCCGAGGGGAAGAACTGCTCCCCCTGGCGCTCCCTCTGGACGCGCAGCAGCATGAGCACGTCGAGTTTCGGCAGCACCTCGCCGATGTCGTGGCACACCGTCACGCCAAAGGCCTCCTCCACCCCGAACGGTATGAGAGTCGGCGGGCCGCCGACGAAGAGTTCCATCCCCATTTTCCGAAAGAGCAACATGTCCGAGCGCGCCACGCGCGAGTGGAGTATGTCGCCGACTATGCCGACCTTGAGCCCTTTTATGCGGCCCTTTGCCTCGTTGATGGTCATGAGGTCAAGGAGCGCCTGCGTCGGATGCTCGTGCATTCCGTCGCCGGCGTTGATCACGTGGGCGTTCGTCGCCTCGGCCGCCTGCGCCGGGGCGCCGGCCACGCTGTGCCTGATGACGAGGATGTCCGGACGCATCGCCTCGATGTTGCGGACCGTGTCGAGGAGCGTCTCGCCCTTCCCCGCCATCGCGCTGCCCGACTTGCCGATGTTGCTGCTGTCCGCGGACAGCCTCTTCTCGGCCAGCTCGAAGGAGAGCCTCGTGCGCGTGCTGTCCTCGAAGAAACAGTTGATGACCGTGCGACCGCGTAGCGTCGGGACCTTCTTGATCGGCCGCTCGGAGATCTCCTTGAAGGAGGAGGCGGTCTGAAGGATCGTCAGCACGTCCTTCTTCGTGAGATCGTTTATCGAAAGTATGTGCCTCGTTGAGAGCCTCATCGAGAGCCTCCGGATCGTTTCATTTTTGTCTCTTCACCCAGATTTCGTTCCTGTCGTCTATGGGCTTCACCATCACCTTGACGTTCTGGTCCGCGGTGGTCTTTATCTTTTTGCCGACGTAGTCCGCCTGTATCGGCAGCTCGCGCCAGCCGCGGTCGATGACGACGGCGAGCTTGACGAAGCGCGGCCTGCCGAAGTCGATGATCGCGTCCATCGCCGCCCTGATCGTGCGGCCGGTGTAGAGCACGTCGTCGACGAGCACTATCCCCTTGCCGTCTATCGCGAACGGTATCTCGGTCGGCCTGACCACCGGCTGCTCGCTGACCTCGGAGAGGTCATCGCGGTAGAGGTTGATGTCCAGGCTGCCGACCTCCACCGGCTTGTGCTGTATGGATTCGATTTTGCGCGCGATCCAGTCGGCCAGCGGCACGCCGCGCGTGATGATACCGAGCAGCGCCACGTTCTCGGTCCCGTCGGAGATGATCTCCCGCGCCATGCGCGTGATCTCGGATTCCATCTCCTTTTCACTCAAAAGAGGTTTGCCCTTTGAATCAGCCATCGCATCTCTCCTTACAAAAAGACCCCCCCGGGATATTCGGGGAGGCCTTCATGTGCGTTGGTATAGATATTGTCATCGCCTTTCTTGGGCTGGGAGCCTTACTATGGGATATGGTCTAAGTCAATGAAAAACAAGAGATATGGGGGTAAACAATCCTATTCGATCCAACGGCCGAATTCGTGCCACCTGATGCCCCCGTGGTCCTTGTCCAGGGGGAGCCAGACGAACATCGCCTTGCCCTTGATGTTCTCGAACGGCACAAAACCCCACTCCCTGCTGTCGGAGGAGTTGTCGCGATTGTCCCCCATGACCAGGTAGTGGCCGGGCGGGACGACCGCATCGAAGCTTCCGCGCTCGCGTTCGCGCTCGTACTGGACCAGGTGGGTCGCCTCACCGTCCTGCTCCTCGAAGAAGTCGAAGTCGCGCCAACCGCGGACAAAGGGGATCGTGCGCTGCCTCCCGTTTCTGACCAAGAGCCTCCTGTTGTCGCCGGGGTAATCCGAGACCTCGACCGGCTGCCTCTTCATCCTCTCGCCGTTAGCCCACACGTCCCTGCCCTCGACGTGGATCCGATCGCCCGGAAGACCTATCACGCGCTTGATGAAGTCCTTGCCGCCGTCGACCGGAAAGATGAAGACCACGACGTCTCCCCTCTCCGGCTTGCCTAACTCCACTATGCGGTATTTCGTGAACGGTATCCGCAGGCCGTAGATGAACTTGTTGACGAAGATGTGGTCACCGATGGAGAGCGTGGGCAGCATCGAGCCGGACGGGATCTTGAACGCCTCTATCACGAACGCGCGTATGAGCAGCGCAACCGAGACGGCCAGTATGAGCGCCTCGGCGTACTCCCGTAACGCGCTCTTTTTCTTCTTCATGGATCCCTGCGTTATCTCTTCCGTCATGCTTTCCCCCTATCTCACTTTCAATACGCTGAGAAACGCTTCCTGAGGTATTTCGACGCTGCCGACCCTCTTCATCCTCCGCTTTCCTTCCTTCTGTTTTTCCAGGAGCTTTCGCTTCCTAGTCACGTCGCCGCCGTAGCACTTGGCTATGACGTCCTTGCGCAGGGCCTTCACCGTCTCGCGCGCGATCACCCGCGAGCCGATCGCGGCCTGTATCGCCACCTCGTACTGCTGCCTCGGGATCAGCCCCCTGAGCTTGTGCACAAGTTCGCGGCCCCTGTACTGGGCGTTCTCGCGATGGACTATCGTCGAGAGGGCGTCTACCGGGTCGCCGTTGATGAGCACCGTGAGCTTCACGAGCTTCGCCGGCCTGTAGCCTACGATCTCGTAATCGAGCGAGGCGTAGCCCCGCGATACCGTCTTGAGCTGATCGAAGAAGTCGAACATCATCTCAGCGAACGGCATGTTGTATTTTATCATCACCTGGTCGCGGCCGAAGTACTCCATGTTCGACTGCTCGCCCCTGCGGTCCTGGCAGAGCTGCATGATGGCGCCCAGCGATTCGTTCGGGCACATTATGGAGGCGAGCGCGTACGGCTCGCGTATCTCGTCGATCTGCGTGGGTTCAGGCAGCTTCGCCGGGTTATCCACGCGCACAATATCGCCCTGTGTAGTCAGGACCTCGTAGACGACCGTGGGCGCGGTGGAGACGAGCGTCAGTCCGTACTCCCTCTCCAGCCGCTCCTGCACTATCTCGATGTGGAGTGAACCCAAGAATCCCGCCCTGAAGCCGAAACCCAGGGCACCCGACGTCTCGGGCTCGTAGGTGAAGGAGGAGTCGTTGAGCCTGAGCTTCTCCATCGCCTCCTTGAGCTCCTCATACTGGCCCGGGTCGGTGGGATAGAGACCGGCGAAGACCATCGGTTTTACCTCGCGGAACCCGGGCAGAGGCTCGGCCGCCGGTCTCGCCGCACCGGTGACCGTGTCGCCGACCTTGGTGTCCGCAACCTGTTTTATGTTCGCCACGACCATGCCCACTTCGCCCGTGGATAACGTCTCCACGTCGCGCTGATGCGGATCGAATATGCCCAGCTTCTGCACTTCGAATTCCTTGCCCACGTTCATGAGCCTGATTTTCTGTCCGACCTCTATACTGCCGTCGACCACCCTCACCAGCGCAACAGCCCCGAGATACGCATCGAACCAGCTGTCGAAGATCAGGGCGCGAAGGGGTTTCTCTTCTGAACCGCGGGGCTGCGGGAGGTGTTTGACTATCGCTTCGAGCACCTCCTCCACCCCCTCGCCGGTCTTTGCGGAGACCGCTACCGCCATCTCGGAAGGTATGGCGAGCACGTCCTCGCACTGTTGGAGGGTCCCCTCGACGTCGGAGTTTGGAAGATCGATCTTGTTGATGACGGGCACCATCTCGACGTTGTTCTGCGCGGCCATGTGGGCGTTCGCCAGCGTCTGAGCTTGAACCCCCTGCGTCGCGTCGATGACCAGCAGCGCCCCGTCGCAGGCGGCGAGAGACCGGCTGACCTCGTAGTGAAAATCCACGTGGCCGGGCGTGTCTATCAGGTTGAACTCGTAACTCTTCCCGTCCTTCGCCTCATATTTGAGGCGCACCGCGCGCGCCTTGATGGTGATGCCGCGCTCGCGCTCCAGATCCATGTCGTCGAGGAACTGGTCCTTCTTCTCCCTCTGCGACAGTGCGCCGGTATACTCCAATATGCGGTCGGCCAGCGTGGACTTCCCGTGGTCGATATGCGCGATGATCGAGAAATTTCTTATATTGGATTGGGACATCTCAGATAATTCTCACTGCTCGTTGAGAACGACAAGGGCCTCGACATTCTCCTTTGCGGTGAATTCCTCCATGTATTTCATGGCGTCGTCGCGGTTCTCGAAGCCCCCGATGCGCACGCGATACCAGCGGCCGCGGTCCGGTATGTCCGCTATCATTATGAAGGCCGGGTATCCCCTGGCCTTCCATTTCTCAACTGACCTCGTGCCCTCGTCGATGTTGGGGTACGAGCCGATCTGGAGGGAATAACGCGCGTTATCGCCCGATTTGATGCGGATGACGCTTGAATCGCCGGCAGCCGGGGCCCGGGCCTCAGCAGGCATCTGCTCGATGTCAGGTGCGACGGGCCGGGGCGGCGGAGGTGCCTCTTCGGCGCGTTTCACGGTCACGACCTCGGGCATCGCCTCCCTGCCCCCCTGTGCCTGGCCGATCATCTCCTTGATCCGATCCTTGAGCTCAGGTGTGTTCGCCTTGGCCATCAGCTCGCCAGCCATTTTCGCGACCTCGGGGTCCTGGGTCGTGAGGACCCTGGAGCCTTCATTCGCTTCCCGCTCTCCGGTCCGCTCGACCTGGCCTGCCGCAATGTTCTCCAGTGCGACCGAAGGCGGCTTGTCCAAACCGAGGAGCCCCCTGCCGTAGCGCGCGCCCAGATAGAATACGAAGAAAAGGGTGAAGACCTCCAGCACGAGCAGAGCAAAGAATTGCCCAAACGTGAAGCGGCAGAAGAAACTCTCTGATTCTTCCCCCCTGCCTCTGTTGGGCATATAGCTAGACATCGAACTCCTCCTCTGCGCGCCCCATCTCCTCCGGTGCGGAAATTCCCAATATTCTCAAGGCATTTTGTAACACAATCTGTACGTTTTTCAAGAGATACAACTTGGCGATCGTCCTTTCAGGCTTTCCCCCCAAAACCATGTATTTCTCATCCGCCCTGCCCTTGCTGTAATAGGACTGGAGCATCCGGGCCAGCTCGAGCAGATAGAACGCGATCTTGTGGGGCTCGAGCTCTATGGCGCACTCCTCGACAACCCCCGGCAATGCCTGCGCGAACCGGGCCAACTTGGGCTCCTCAGGCAGATCGAGCTCCGATATCTTCACCTCGTCCGGTCCTGCCGCCGCAAGGCCCTTCTCAGCCGCCTTTCTGAAGATGCTGGCGATGCGTGCGTGCGCGTACTGTATATAATAGACCGGATTGTCGGCGCTCTGCTGCTTGGCCAGGTTCAGGTCGAAGTCCAACTGGGCGTTGTGCGAACGCATGAGGAAGAAATAGCGGCACACGTCCCTGCCGACCTCCCTGCGCACGTCCTCGAGGGTCTCGTACGTGGCGGAACGCGTGGACATGGAGACGATCTCGCCCCCCCTCATCAGGTTGACGAGTTGGATCAGCACCGCGTCGAAGCTTGCCGGGTTGTGGCCCAGCGCCTGAATACCCGCCTTCATGCGGGCCACGTAGCCTGCGTGGTCCGCGCCCCAGACGTCGATGACGCGTTCGAACCCGCGGTCGTACTTGTTCTTGTGGTAGGCGATGTCGGCTGCGAAGTACGTGAGCGCGCCATCGCTTTTCTTTAACACCCTGTCCTTGTCGTCGCCGTATTCGGTGGACTTGAACCAGAGCGCCCCGTCCTTTTCATACGTGCGCCCGTTCCTGGCGAGCCAGTTCAGCGTCGCCTCCACCATGGAATCCGTGTGCAGCTTGTTCTCGAAGAAGTAGACGTCGTGGACCACGCCCGTCTCAGCCAGATCGGCCTTGATCTCCGAGAGAATCCTTGTGCCGGCCTGCTCTCCCAGAAAATCGATCGCCTCCGCCTCGCCCATCTTCGAGAGGCGCTCGCCGTGCTGCGCTTTCATGTCCCTGGCTATCTCGACGATGTAGTGGCCCTGGTAGCAATCCTCCGGAAAATCCACGCGCTCGCCATCGAGTTCGCGGCAGCGCAGCCAGACCGACCTGCCCAGGGTCCTGATCTGGTTGCCTGCGTCGTTGACGTAATATTCCTTCGTCACTGCGAAGCCCGCTGCAGCGAGCACGTTAGCGAGCACGTCACCGTAGACGGCGCCGCGGCCATGGCCTATGTGCAGTGGACCCGTGGGGTTGGCGCTCACGAATTCGACCTGGGCCTTTCTGCCCCTGCCGATGTCCACCTTCCCGTAGTTCGATCCCGCATCATAGATATCGCGAAGCCCCTTGAGATAGAATGCGGGTTTGATGGTGAAGTTGATGAAACCAGGTCCAGCGATTCCGCACTGCGCGAGGTCCAGGGTCTCCTTCGGCAGACGCTCGACCAGCCTCTCAGCCAGCTCGCGCGGCTTTGCGCCTGTCTGAGCAGCGAGCACCATCGCGACATTCGTGGAGAAGTCGCCGTGCGCCTCTTGTTTGGGCACAGATATCTCTATCGCAGGCATGGCGCCGTCCGGGATCGTTCCGTCCCGTCGGCACACCGCGACGGCGGCCTCAATGAGCTCCGAGAGTTTCTTCTCGATCATCGCTTCTTTGCTCCCTTCCCTTTAGCTGCGCCGGCAGGTCCCACGACGACGATGCCCAAACCGTCAGGGTGGAGGTATTCCTTCGCGACTCTCTTCAGCTCTTTCTTGTCGGCACGCATGATCCCGTCGCGATAGACCCTCCAGTAGTCGTCCGGATATCCGAAGAAATGATAGCGCGCCCTCTGGTTCACCACGCCGAACGGCTGGTCGAAGAGGAACACCAGCCTCGCGAGCATCGAGCGCTTTGAAAAGTCGATCTCCTCGCGCGTGAAATCGCCGTCATCCGCGACCCTCCGTATGTGTTCGCGCACGAGCTCTATCGCCTTCTCGGCCTGGTTCGCCTTCGTGTCCATGGAGACTACGAAGGTCCCGTAGTCCTTGTCGGCGGTCATGCTGCTGTAGATGCTGTAGGCCATCCCCCTCTTCACCCTGATGTCCTCCATCAGCCTGCTCTTGAAACCGGACCCCCCGAGCACGTCGTCGAGCAGGGTCAGGGCGAATCTGTCCGGGTTGTCCCTGCGGATTCCCAGATGGCCCATGCGGATGAAGGACTGCGAAGTCCGCTTCTTCACATCCTCCCTCTTCTCCGCGAAACGAAGCTCCACCGGCTCGACCTGAGGCAGAACCACGTCGCCCGAAGGGGCGGATGTCGCGAGCTTTTCGAGAAGCACCTTCATCTTCCCGTAGGAGAAGTCGCCTGCCACGGCCAGGATCATGTTGTTCGCTTTGAAATACCTGTCGTGAAAATCGGCTATGTCCTTTGCTTTTATCCTTCCCAGAGAGCGCTTGTCAGGCCTCCTCGCCCACGGGCTCTTCTTTCCGTATATCATCTCGCGGAAGATACGGCTCGCCTGTTCGTCGGGGCTGTCGTCGCTCCGCAGGATCGCCTCCTCCATGTTCTTCCTAGCGGTCGCAAACCTCTTCTCGTCGAACTTCGGCCTGAAGAGCATGTCGAACATGAGGCCCATGCCTTCGTCCAGATCCTCGGAGAGCACGTTGAGCACGGCCACGGACATCTCGCGGCCGGCCGAGTTATCGAGCGAGGCGCCGAGATCGTCGAATCTCTTATCGAACTCTTCCGGGCTGAGGCTGCCGGCCCCTCCGGTCCGCATATGGGCCGCCGCGAGCGCGGCGAGCCCCACCTTGTCGGCCGGGTCGTATATTCCGCCGATCCTGGTTATGACCTCAGCCTTGACTATGGGAAGGGCGGTGTCCGACAGGAGATAACACCTCATGCCGTTCGAGAGATCCAGCACCCTGACATCAGGGGCGCTGACTTCCGGAAGCGCCGACCTCTCCAGATCCGCTAT
>JBAZOP010000074.1 GCA_041648665.1 bacterium
CTCTCAGTGGGCGTCGGGGTGCCGATACCTGTCCTCGACGAGGATATTGCACAAGGCTGCGCGATCACGGACGCCGATATATTGGCGCCGGTCTGGGACTACAGCTCCGATTATCCGGAACTCAAGGGCAAGCCCCTCGCTATGGTCTCCTATGCAGAGCTCAGGAGCGGAAAGATAGAGGTGAACGGAAAGACCGTGGAGACCGCCTCGCTCTCCAGCATGCCCAGGGCGAGGGAAATTGCGAAGATCCTCAAAGATTGGATATCAAAGGGAGACTTCCTGCTCGGAAGACCTGTGGAGACGCTGCCTGGACCTGAGTCCGGCATGAATTTCAAACCGCTGACAGAGAGACCGGTTAAGAGGAGATAGAGAAACTATGATAGTCCTCAAGTTCGGCGGCAGGACGATCGGCACAGCGGAGGGCGTGAGTCGCTGCCTGGATCTGATCGCGAAGCGCGCGGGCGAGTCCCCGCTCGTGGTGGTCTCGGCGCACGGAAATACGACCGACATGCTCGTCGACGCGGCGAGCCGTGCGCTCAAGGGCGAAATCAAGAGCGGCGCGATACGCCGCTATCACGAGGAGCTGGCGGACGATCTCTCGGTGCCGAGGACTGCGATCGATCCGCTGCTCACAAGGCTCGAAACCTTGCTGCACGGCATAAACCTCGTGAAGGAGTTGACCGTGCGCACCATGGACAACGTGATGTCCTTCGGCGAGAGGCTCTCATCCAGGATAATCGCAGGGGCGCTTAACGCGCGGGGGATGAAGGCGAGCGCGATCAACTCCTACGACGCAGGCATGCTGACCGACTCCGCGTTCGGCAATGCGAAGCCTCTGCCGGGCATGGAAAAGGCGATCGCAGCGGCGATCGGATCGGTGGAGGGGATCCCGGTCGTCACGGGATTCCTGGGGAAGAACGATCAGGGCGAGATCACGACCCTCGGCCGCTCGGGCAGCGACTACACTGCCACGATCTTCGCGGCTGCGGTAAAGGCGAAAGAGGTGGTCATCTACAAGGCCGTGGACGGCGTGATGACCGCTGACCCTGGAATCGAGCCGGGAGCGAGGAACATTCCTAAACTCTCGTTCGACGAGGCCTCGGAGCTCGCGTACTTCGGCGCAGAGGTCCTGCACCCTGCGACCCTCATCCCAGCGATCAGGCACGGGATCCCGGTCAGGGTCGCCAACGTCATGAGGCATGATGATCCGGGCACCGTGATAGTGGCTGAGCCCGTGCTCACGAAGAGCCTCGCGAAGTCGATCGCTTACAAGGAGGACGTGACCCTCATACACCTCGAGTCCGAGCGCTTTCACTCGGTGCCGGAGATCTTAAACTCCGCGCTCGCGGTGCTCAAGGATCATGGCGTGATCGCGCACATGATAATGACCAGCGAGGCTGGCATCTCGCTCATCACGCAATCCGGACTCTCCGAGCGCGCGCGCAACTCAGCCTGCGAAGGTCTCAAGGGGTTTGCTTCGGTGCGCTGCGAGGACAAGATGGCCGTGGTCTGCGTGGTGGGCGACGAGCTACGGGGTAACCCAAAGTCGATCGGCAGGATATTCACCGCGCTCGCGGACGCGGGCGTGTGCTCGCGCGCCATCACAAAGAGCGCATCCGAGATCAACGTGGCGTTTCTGGTGAAGGATTCAGAGATCGCAAACGCGGTAAAGTCCCTGCACTCAATCCTCTAGGCGCCGCAGCACTTCTTGTACTTCTTCCCGCTGCCGCAGGGGCAGGGATCGTTGCGGCCGATCTTCGGGGCTTCCCTGTGGACCGTGGTGTTCGGTTTTTTTGAATCGTAGTAATACCACTTGCCGTCGTCGAACTTCCTGAACTCCGCTATCTCGCGGTGCTCGACCTCCTGTCCGCCCTGCTCGTAGCGGCAGATGAACTTCACGAACCCGGCGTGGCCGTCGTCGTTGTGGTCCTCGATGTCGAGCCCCAGCCACTTTGACTCTTTCGACCAGCTCTCGATCTCCTTGCGGTCCTGCTTCTTGCGGATGTCCGGGTGGCAGCTCGCCACTATGAAATCCACGTCCCCCTTGGTGTAGGCCTTGTATCGCGCCTCGAGCAAGGCCTTCGGGCTCGATGGCCATCCGAACATGATCATGTCATCCTCCATGATGTTGCGTTGTGTGTATTCCGTAGCTTCATTGCAATAAAATCTCAAGCAGGATCTCGAGCGGTCCAGGCGGCGGTTTCTCGCCACTATCCTTAGAGTCGAGAATTATCGCTTGAGGGATGAATTTTCTTCTGATACCCCCAGATCCGGGAGGCGACATGTTCCAAAAACTCCTTTGGCTTGCGATGGCAGGGGGAGCAGGCACTCTCTGCAGATACGGCCTCTCCGGCGCCGTGCACAGGTTCTCCGACGGCGTTTTCCCATGGGGCACGCTGGTCGTCAACGTCGTCGGATGCTTCGTGGTCGGGATCCTCTGGGCCCTCTCCGAGGGGTCGCTCGCCCTGAGCAGCCAGGTGAGGGCGGTCATCTTCGTAGGGTTCTTCGGCGCATTCACCACCTTCTCGTCGTTCATGCTGGAATCCGCAGAGCTGGTGCGGGCGGCCGAGTTTGCGGCCGCGCTGAAGAACGTGGCGCTGCAGAACGTGGTCGGCATAGTCTGCGTCGCGGCGGGCATGATGCTCGTCCGCAGCTTGAGAGGGGGTTGAGAATGCACCTGCCTTCAGAGGCCCAGCTGCTCCGCATCTTCATCGGCGAAAGCGACCGCTCCGACGGCAAGCCGCTGTACGAGGCGATCGTGGAGCTTGCCCGCAAGGAGGGGCTGGCCGGGGCCACGGTGATGAGGGGGCTCATGGGATTCGGCGCCGACAGCCGCATGCACACTGCAAAGATCCTGAGACTCTCCGAAGACCTGCCTGTGATCGTCGAGATCGTGGATAAACCGGAGCGGATCGAAATGTTTCTCAAGATCATCGACCCGATGATTGAGGAAGGGCTTGTGACGCTGGAGAAGGCTACCGTGATCGCCTATCGGCACCACAAGGGTCAGGACCTCTAAAAAAAACGGCCCCACTCGGGGCCGTTTCTCTGGTGGAGGCGGGCGGAATTGCACCGCCGTCCGCGAAAGCTTTGTGAGCGCGTCTACATGCTTAGTCCCTGTATTGAGTTTCGCCCGAAGGGGCTCCCGGGGAAAGGATCCCTTTCAAACTATCCCTGCTGTGTCTTGCCACCCCGCGCCTGGGAGAACTTGGGGCAGCCAGCCTGCTAGCGGCGTCTTCCGGCTCAGCAGGCGTCAGCCGGTCGACGTGCTACCTATAGTTAGGCAGCAAGAGCCATAGGCTCGGCATTTCAGTGTTTTTGCCATCAGTTTTGCGGCTTGATGACGGGCCGGCATGCAGCGCTCACTCCACATTCCACGTCGAAATCTCTTCGCCCCCGCATTGAATTTTCAAAGAACTAGCGGTTTTTCCTCACCGCCCGCGAGAGCTCGCGTTTCGTCTCCCGCTCCTTGATCGCCACGCGCTTATCGTACTTTCGCTTCCCGCGCGCAAGCCCCAGCTCGACCTTCGCGCGTCCATTCCTGAAATACAGCATCAGGGGCACCATGGTGTAGCCCTTCTGCCTCAGCGTGTTCGAGAGTTTCATGATCTCGCGCGAGTGCAGGAGCAGCTTTCGCGTGCGTTTGGGCTCGTGGTTCGCGTATGAAGCCGGCGAGTACTGCGCGATGTGCGAATTTATGAGCCAGATCTCGCCCCCCTTTATCATAGCGTAGGAGTCGGAGAGAGAGGCCCCTCCGTCGCGCAGGCTCTTCACCTCGCTGCCCATGAGGACCAGGCCCGCCTCCATCTTCTCCTCGATGTGAAAGTCGTGGAAGGCCTTGCGGTTCTTGGCGACGACCTTTATGTCGGACGCTTCCTTCTTGCCCATCTCACTCACGGCAGATAGCGGTGCGCCTGCCGTACCTCTCGTCGAATGTGAGCTCGGCGAGCGAATGGCGCCTGCTGCCGGGCTTGGGGGTTTCTTTGGGCCTGCCCACGGTCAGGAGCGTGACCACATAGCAGTGCTCTGGGACCGCCAAGACTGGCCTGATCTCCTCCTGTTCGAACAGTGCCACCCAGCAGCTCCCGTATCCCAGGTCGGTCGCAGCCAGCACGATGTGTTCCGCCGCGATCGAGGCGTCGCGCACCGCCTTGATGAGCAGCGTTGTCTTGTGCGCGGCGTTGAGCGAGTCGTACTCGTTCCGCTCGACGTCCTTGAACTTGGCCAGGGGGTCGGCGATCACCGCGATCACCGCCGGCGCGTCGAGGATCCACTGCTGTTTTCCCGAGACTTCGTACAGCTTCTTCTTGATCGCGGCGTCGCGGACCACGATGAATCGCCATGGCTGCGCGTTGTTGCCGGAGGGCGCGAGCCTGCCTGCCTCCAGGATCTTCACTATGTCCTCGTCGGGCATCGGCCTGTTCGCATAGCTGCGGACGCTGACGCGCTTCTTCGCAAGTTCGATAAAACTCATCATCATGGCCTCCTGTCAGCGATGGGTGTAGCCGGGGCGGCATGCTTCAGTCAAGGGAACTGATCAAGGGATCCGGAGGGTGGAATAGGCTGTGCGCTTACGTGGACTTGAGGATTCCGCCGCCCACGGCCACGTGGCGCACGTGCTGCGGCTCTGTCGAGGCGATCAGTCTGTCGTAGAATCGCGCCTCGCTCTCGTCTTCGCTCCACTTCGGCGCATTGACGATTATGAAGTCGGCCTTTTTCCCCTCGTCGAGCGTGCCGATCAGATGGTCCAGCCCTAATGCCCTCGCGCCGCCGACCGTGGCCATCCGAAGGACCTCGGCGGGGGTGGGGCAGGGGGTTGCGCCCCCCGTGGTCGCGATCCTCATCTCCTCCCACATGTTGAAGCCCAGCTGCCCTATCCAGCTTTCGTTGCCCAGGCCTATGGGGATGCCGTGATCGGAGAGCTTCCCGTACGGGAACTGGCCGTGCTTCATGCGCCTGTTCATGGACGGACACCAGACCACGCGCACGAGGTGCCTGGCCAGCAGGGGGAAGTCCTTTGCGGAGAGCTGAAGGCCGCCCACGATCGTGGTCGGCGCGTCGAAGAAGCCGATGTCGGCCAGGTACGCCACTGGGGTCTTGCGCTGCGCCGGCGGCAGCTCCGACCATCCCAGCGCCGGCCATATCTCCGTTGCGATCGGCCCCTGCGAGTCGAAGAAGAACTCCATCTCGGCGAACGATTCGGCCGCGTGTATCATCACCGGGATCGAGGCGTCGCGCGCGTGCTGGCTGATTATCTTGAGCAGGTTGCGCGAGAGCAGATACGGCGCGTAGGGACCCAGGCCCACGCGTATCCTGTCGTGCGTGGCGTCGGTGTACTTGTCGAGCAGGGCGAGCGCGACCTCGAACTTCTGCTGCGCGGCCTCGCCTCGGCCGGCCAGCACCTCGGGGAAGACCACGGCGCGCAATCCGGTCTCGCGCAGGAGTTTGAACGTGCCCTCGAAGTTGGTCATGTCGCCCACGCAGGTGACGCCCGTCTCGATCAGCCGGTTGATGCCGCGCTGTATCCCGTCGATCACCTGTTCAGGTTTCGCGTCGTGCTTGAACTCGATCTGGTCGATCAGCATGGATACGAAGTCGGAGGGCTCCTCGATGATGGAGTCGTCGCTCGACGCGAAGGAGGGGTTGTAGAGAGAGACGAGGTCCAGGTGGCAGTGGGCCGATACGAGGCCGGGCATGAGCACTCCATCCGGGAACTCTTTTATCGGCGCATCGGGGTATTTCCCCTGGATCTCTTCTCTGGCGCCGAACGCATGTATCCTGCCGAGCTCCACCGCGATCGCCCCATATCTAATGATAGGGCCTCCGTTGGTCATCGGCAGGGCATAGGAAGCAGTAATGATTTCCATAGGTTATAACCCTTTGGGTTGTTGGTTTAGATGAATCTACCAGAACCTCAAGACAGGGGCAACGTCATTATAGGGCGATCAGAGGCTGCAAAGGACTTGTTCCATGATGCGGTTTTTATTTTCACCTTGCCAAGTGAACGCAGCAGGCGATATCGCAGGCAAGATGACGGTTAAGGATGTGGATAAAAAGGATAAGACCGAGTTGCAACGGACGGATCAACCGGGACCCGGGCAGCTCTTAATCTATCGCGACGGCGGGCTCCGTCTTCAGGTCCGCGTTGACGGCCGGACTGTCTGGCTGACCCAGCGTTTGATTGCTGATTTGTTTCAGAAGGACGTCCGCACTATCAACGAGCACTTGCGGAACATCTTTGACGAAGAGGAGTTGGACGAAGATTCAGTTATCCGGAAATTCCGGATAACTGCAAGCGATGGAAAACCCTATGATATTCAGCACTACAACCTCGACGCCATTCTTGCCGTAGGTTATCGAGTCCGCTCTGCGCGGGGCACGCTCTTTCGACAGTGGGCTACCGCGCGGCTGTCCGAGCTCTTAGTCAAGGGCTTTACCCTCGACGACGAGCGCATCAAGGCAGGCAAGACCCTTGGGGACGAATATTTTGACGAGTTGCTCGAACGCATTCGCGATATACGCGCTTCCGAGCGGCTCTTCTACCAGAAGATCACGGATATCTACGCCACCAGCATCGATTACGACTCCAGGGCCGAGATCACGCAGACCTTCTACGCCACGGTGCAGAACAAGCTGCATTGGGCAATCCATGGTCATACTGCTGCGGAACTGATCAGCGAGCGTGCCGCTGCCGGCAAACCGCACATGGGTTTGACTACGTGGAAAAACTCGCCGCACGGCCCCATCCGCAGGACTGACGTGACAGTTGCCAAGAACTACCTGGGCGAGGAAGAGCTGCGCGAGCTCAACCGCGTTGTGACCATGTACCTCGACTATGCCGAGGACCAGGCCCGCAGGCGACGCCCCATGCACATGGCCGACTGGGTCGCCAGGCTCGACGCGTTTCTCAAGTTTAACGAGCGCAACGTCCTCACTCACGCGGGCAGGATCTCGCATCACCTGGCCGAGGAGCACGCGCACGTGGAGTTCGAAAAATACGAGGCCGAGCGCAGACGACTGGAAGCTGCGCAGCCTACTGGTGATTTCGACCGGCTTGTGGAAGAGACGAAGGAACTGGAGAAGCTGCCGGCGCGAAAGCGAATCGTGAAACGAAAGAAGAGCGGCAAGAGATAATCGGCATGCTTGCCCCCCGCTTGTCATTCCCGCGAAAGCGGGAATCTCCTGATATCAATCCCCTCTCCCTGTATTCCCTTGATCTCTAATATAAATTCTGCAAGTTTCCTCGCAACATTCCGTGCAAGGTGTGGGGGAGTAATTACGGTCAATTCGCTCATTGTCATTCAGCAGACGGAACGAGTCGAAGGCCTCTGTTTCGCTACGGCTCGCTCACTCAGTCGCCGCTCGCTCGCCTGCGCATCAGGCGCCGCAGCATTGCAGGCTTGGAAAGCGGCGCCTTCTGACGCCGCTCAACAGAGGCCTTCGCCTCGTTCCGTCATGCGGTATCCTGTGCCGTATCCCCTCTCCCTAGATGGGAGAGGGTTAGGGAGAGGGTGACCAAGGTTGTTCTCAGCGACAGGAAGCGGTAGTGGCTGATGGTGAAGGGGGAGACGGGTAATGGAGGAAAGGAAATGAACGCCATGGAACCGACCATTGTTTGTCCAAAGTGTCAGGCCGAGATCAAACTTACGGAGTCGCTGGCTGCGCCTCTTATCGAATCGACCAAGCGCGAGTTTGAGCGGAAGCTTGCGGAGAAGGACACGGCGATTGCGGCGCGTGAGGGCAGTATCCGTGAGCGCGAGCAGTCCTTGGTTAAAGAAAAAGCTGCTCTTGAAGATCAGGTTGCAGCAAGACTCACCCAGGAACGGACAAAGATCGCCACCGAGGAGGCAAAGAAGGCCAAGACCGTTGTGGCTATGGAGCTTGAACAGAAGGCAAAAGAGAATACAGAGCTCCAGGACGCGCTGAATCAGCAAAATGCGAAATTGGCGGAGGCACAGGCGGCACAAGCCGAATATACTCGCAAGCAGCGCGAATTGGATGACGCCAAGCGCGAGCTGGATTTGACGGTCGAAAAACGAGTGCAGGCAGGGCTCGGGAGTATTCGCGAGCAATCGCGCAAAGAAGTCGAAGAACAGATGAACCTGAAGGTATCGGAAAAGGAACAGATCATTATTTCCATGCAACGAAAGATCGAGGAGCTGCAACGGAAGGCGGAACAAGGCTCACAACAGCTTCAGGGCGAAGTCCAGGAGCTGGAGATTGAGGCATTGCTCAAGGCAAAATTTCCTCTCGATACCATTGAGCCGGTGCCAAAGGGAGAACATGGCGGCGACACACTGCAGAGAGTCGTAAGTTCCCTGGGACAGGCGTGCGGAACAATTCTGTGGGAATCCAAGCGCACAAAGAATTGGAGCGACAGCTGGCTCCCGAAGTTGCGCGATGATCAACGAGTTGCAAAAGCTGAAATAGCTATCATTGTCAGTCAGACGCTTCCGAAAGGAGTGGAGGCATTTGATTTCGTGGAAGGCGTATGGGTCGCTCATCCCGGCGTTATTATGCCGGTGGCCCTGATGTTGCGTCACTCCCTTATTGAAGTCTCCACAGCTCGCCAGGCATCCGAGGGCCAACAGACCAAGATGGAGTTGCTCTATTCTTATCTAATAGGCCCACACTTCCGCCAGCGTGTTCAGGCCATTGTCGAGGCGTTTACGACAATGAAACAGGATCTGGACCGCGAGAAGAAGGTTATTACAAAACAATGGGCCAAACGCGAAGAGCAGACCGAGCGCGTCATGCAGGCCACTGTGAGTATGTACGGCGACCTGCAGGGGATCGCTGGCAAAAGCCTGCCCGAGATCGCGGTGTTGGAGATGGAGGCGTTAGAGGCGCCTGAAGAAGTGGATTCATCGTCAAGGGAAGAGTCATAAGGGCTAACTTGAGGAGTCTATGAAACTTACGCACTTAAGAATACAGAACTTTCGCTCGTGTCGCGATATTTCCTTGGAGCTCGGCGGAATTCACGCACTAGTTGGCGCGAACAACTCAGGAAAGTCATCAGTACTTCGTGCCTTGGATTTGCTCTTCAATCCTAGCACTAAGTTGTTGAACGAAGAGTCTTTTTGGAACAAGGACACCAGTCTGGAAATTCGTGTCGAAGCCATATTTTCGGACTTAACGGAAACAGAGAAGGTAGCTTTGGGTCCTTATCTAAAGGCGGACGGTACATTTCACATGGCTCGTTCAGCAAGAATGGGCGCGAAGAGCGAGGATTCAGAATTCGATTCCGAGCAAGACGAAGATAAGATTGGAATTGGACAGCACTACAAGAAGCCCATTCCCGAACCAGAATGGCTTCAAGAATCAAAAATAAACGGCAAGAACATCGCCGAATGGTGGAAGATAAAAGATCAACTTGTAGTTGATGGTACGAAGTTCATTGCAGAAGCAACCAAGAAGCCGGGCGTTGAAGAATGGAAAGAAAAAGTCAAAGAGTTTATTTCAGCTCATGCGGAAAAAATACCGATGGAAGACGCATGGATCGACAATCCAAAGGGCTATGCTAATGTATTAAAGGGTACACTGCCCTTCTTCGTGCTTGTTCCAGCGGTCAGGGATGTTACAGAAGAATCGAAGGGAACTAAAAGTAGTCCTTTTGGAAAGTTGCTTTATGCAATACTAGATTCTGTTACTCAGGATAAAAAGGAGAAAATTGACCGCATCCTTGGTGAAGTTGCCAAACAAATGAACCGCAGTGGCGGAGAAGAGCGTGTCCCGCTGATTGCCGAAACGGAAAAACAGCTCAATGTATTGCTGAATGACTTTTTTGCCGGTTGCGACCTTGAAATTGAGTTTGAAACACCGACGCTAGAAGTCCTTCTCAGTGCGCCGAAGCTTTATGTGGACGATGGCTTCAGGAATGCCGTTGAGAATAAGGGTCATGGCCTACAAAGGGCCATCATTTTTACTATTCTACGGCGTTATGCTGAGCACATGATATCGGCGGGAGACGGGAGAAAACGCAATATCATTCTTGCAGTTGAAGAACCAGAACTCTACATGCATCCGCAGGCACAAAGAACCGTCAGGCAGGTTTTTCGTAAGATATCGGAAGGTGGCGACCAGGTTCTTTTTTCAACTCATTCATCGCTTTTGGTAGATGTGGCCTATTTTGATGAAATTATACGATTGGAAAGTATCGTCGAGAGCGATGATGGGAAAAAAACAGCGATAAGCAAAGCATGGCAGCTACCGATGTCGAAGATGATTGAGGATCTTGAGATCAGGAAACCCAATTTAAAGGGCAAGATCACTGCTGAATCCATGCGCGATCATTATTCGCATGCCTATAATCCCCGGAGAAATGAAGGGTTCTTTGCTTCCAAAATCATTCTTGTTGAAGGAGTGACCGAAGAATACAGTCTTCCAATTTATGCAGATGTGCTTTCGAATTGTGCATTCGATCCTCAAGGCATAAGTGTCGTTGAATGCGGTGGTAAGGGTCCAATGGATCGGTTGTTTAGAATATTCAATGAACTTCATATTCCTTGCTACATTCTCTTCGACTATGATCGTAACAACAAGGAAAAGAACGTTATCGATAAATCTAAGGAGCTTCTAGCTCTGGCAGGTGAAGATCAAAATGCACCTCAAGCTCTTTTTGTCGCGGATACTATAGCTTGCTTTCCGAACAAATGGGAAGACGATTTGAAAAACGAAATCCCCGACGCGAATACGCTAACAGCGGAGGCTAGGAAGGAGCTTGGATTAATCGATGACACGGGGAAACCGTTGATTGCCCGATATATTGCCAGGAAACTCACGTCTCGAACTTCACCAGTAATTCCAGGTAGTCTCCAAAAGATTATTGAGAAAGCAGTTCGGGTGACATGGAAAACAACTTGTCTCAGATCAGCAGAACAAGTGCCTGGAGTTGTGTGATGGCTATTTAAGAAGTAATGCGAACGTAGCAGGGTCGTGAAAGGCAACAATGAAACTCACTGACAACGAAATTCGGGATATCAGGAAGTATCTGGAGGCGGGGAAGCCGCTACCGGAGCAGTATCGGTTCCTGCTCTTTGAGGACAAGCGAGAGGTGGAGTTGGTCTGGAACGGGAAGACCAATGAGGTCTGCAACGTAGTGCTGCCGTTTCAGACGATCGAGCACATCGATGAGTCGAGGGTTGAGAGCGGCACCATCCAAAGCGTATTTGATCAGCTGACATCGTATGCATAGCGAGGCAGTTGCGAAGTGTTGAACAGGGTTCATAAGGGTAGGGACAAATTGTCCCCTCCCTTACATGGGCGTATTTAGCCGATTACGTTCCGACTGGCGGAAAGGTGCTGAACTCGGAAGGAGGGGGGTACAAATTGTACCCCATTTCGTATTTCAGTCGCCCCCCGCGCGGGGGGCGTGGATTGAAACCTTAATTATCCTCGCCACTCACACCCCCGTTATAGTCGCCCCCCGCGCGGGCCTGCCTGCCGGACAGGCAGGGGCGTGGATTGAAATAGAGTCGTATCGACAAGAATATCCTTTTCTGCCAAAATCTTTGCATTCCATGCAGAGGTGAGTAGGAGATTATATGAGCTTAAAATTCATGGGGTTTCTTGTTCGCGATGGAAGGTGGTGGGTGGTCGGTGTTCCGGCCCTCGAAGTCTGGTCACAGGGAAAGACTCGTATTGATGCCTGCCGGATGATTAAGGAGGCAGTTGAAATGTCGATTAATCGTCCAATTAAAGTTAACGTCTTGCCGATGCCGGGGAATTGTTTCGTTTTATATGCGAAGGACAGCCGTAATGATAGGTATCTGCTTGCAACGATGCTCAAGAGGCAACGGGGAAACAGTGGTCTGAGTTTAGGACAAACCGCCAAGCGACTCAAAGTCGCAAGTAAAACCTATTCACAATATGAGCAGGGGCGGTTGCTTCCGAGTATCACTAAAATTTTAGAATATATATCGGCAATGAACAACGACGATCATGTTGTACTCGATGTTGTCTCTAAGCAAGGGCCTTTGCGCCGAAGCTACCGATTCCTTTCTCCGAAGTCGTATTAATAAGGCGAGTGTATTCGGAAGTTAAAAGACCGATTGGCGTTGCGGTTTGTGCGTCAGCTATGAAGGGAAAGGCTAGGCAGCACCGTCTTTCTTTGTTTTTCTCACCGCCATGCCGCAGTTGGAGCCGATCGCGTTCTCGCGCACGTCCCCGATGGAGACTATGCAGTCGAAGCCGAGCTCGTTGAGCCTCTTCGAGAGCGAGTTCGCCTCCTCGGGGGCGTGCGGCGGAAGGGCCGTGGAGAGGCCGGTCTCGGCCGAGCGGATCGTGGGATTGAGCGGTGTGATCTTCACGCACGTGAACCCGGGGTCGAAACTCCGCGCGATCGTCTCCGGGTCCACGGGCACGCCCTCGGTGAGGGCGAAGTTGAGCGCGGCCTTGCGCCTGCCCGGCTCGTGAAACGCGCGCGCGTATTCCGAGATATATGCGAAGGACATCTTGGGCCACGGCATGAGCCGGTCGCGCGCGGCCTCGTCCGTGGAGTTGAGCGAGATCTGGAGCTGGAAATCCCTTCCTGAATATACGCTGTGCCTGATCTCCTTGAGCGAGTCGAACCAGCGGCATGCGTTGGCAGGCGCGGTGGTGGCGATGCAGGGCATGAGTCCCGGCGCGCCGTAGCGAGAGGGCAGCGTTTCGAGCGCGCCAAGGACAGCGGAGTTCAGCGCCGGCTCGCCCATGCGCGCGAACTGGACCTTGAATTTCTTCGTTCCCTTGAGCCTCGATTCCGGGTGGCGCGCGACCACGGCGTCTATCTGGGCCAGGATCTCTTCGGCGGTGAGATCGCCCCGGTAGTCGCCGCCCGCGTCGCACATCGGGCACGCTATCGGGCAGCCGAACTGCGATGAGACTATCACCACCCACTTGTAATTCGGGTCCTCCTCAGGGTCGCGCGCGTCCACGAACTCGGCGAGCAGCCTCTCGTCGCCGCGGAATCGCGCCACGAACACCTCCGCAAGACTCGGGTCACCTTGTATTGAGATTATCTCCATCGATCCTCTTTTTGAGATATTCCGCCGCCGCCAGTGCCGCGGCCGTTCCATCTCCCGCCGCCATCGAGATATGGCATTGCCTGCCGTGCCTCAGATCTCCTGCGAGAAAGAGCCCGGGAGCGCCCCTGGTGAGCGAGCGGTCCATGAAATCCACCATCGGCTCCTTGCCGATGCAGCTCACTATGATGTCCGCGTCCAGCTCTTTTTGGGCGGTGCCTTCGCGCAGCCGGACCGCGGCGCCGTAGCTGTCCTCTGAGAGCGAGATCACCTCATGGCCCAAGATCAGCGAGACGTTGGCCTCCACCGCCCGTTCCAGCAGCGATCGCGTGCATCCGGGCGCATTGCCTCGCATTACGATCGTCACCGAGCGCGCGGAGGCGGAGAAGCCCATCGCCATGTCGAAGGCCACGTCGTTTCCTCCGATTATGACCACCCTTTTGTCGGAGAACGCGAGCGTGGCCGGATCGACGTAGGTGAAGAGCCTGCGGCCGGTGAGCTCGCGCTCGCCCGGTACGCCGAGCCTTTTCGGGGCGAGCCCCACCGCGACGATGGCGGTGCGACCCCGCACTTCGCGGTCCTCTATATTCGCGACGAAGAGCCCGTCCTCTTTGCCGAGGCGAGTGACGCGCTCGAGCACTATCCTTATCCCCCTGGCGCCGACGTGATCGAGCCATCTTCGCATCAGCTCCCTGCCTGGGATGCCCCCGGGATATCCAGGGAAGTTCTCGACCAGGTTAGCGGCCAGCGCCTGGCCGCCAGGCCTCGCGGCTTCGTAGACCTCCGCCTTGAGCCCCTGTCTGGCCGCCTCCAGCGCGGCGGCGAGCCCCGCCGGTCCTGCGCCCACGATGATGCAGTCGATGGCGTTTTTTGATCCGGTCACGAGTCCCTCCTCATCATCGAGAGTATTTCGCGCGTGGTGACGATGTGCGCGAAGCCGTACCCCAGGTTCGTGAGCGAGGCGTTCTGAAATTTCGCGCTGCCTGCGGCGCACGCGTCCTTCACTATCGTGGGCTCAAAGTCCTTCATGAACGCGTGGCGCGCGGTGGTCTCCACGCAGAGATTGGTCATGACCCCGCATATCACGAGCGACTCGACCCGCCTC
>JBAZOP010000075.1 GCA_041648665.1 bacterium
AATTGCATTCCGCTGCGGCAAGGCAATGGCTTGCAACCCGCTCTCCGGATCGTTCCGCCCCGTACGCTTACATTTACCACGTTTTCCGCGCCATGCAGCATGCATGGGATGGGGGCGACTTAGAGGCGCTGAGTAAGAGTCACGAAGAGCATTCGTCGTGGTGCCTGGATCAAGCCAACCCAGAGTGGCGGTCGGAAAAGAGGTTTTGTCCCGCTGCACATGCGAAGTTCCGTCAGGGTCTGACGGAGATCGAGAGGCTCGAGCGCAACAACTGGGATCTCGGAGGGAATGATTTGAATCGCGCGGCAGAGGAAAAGATCGTAAAGATCTTTGAGGAGGGGGACTGGCTGCTCAGCCATCTGACCGGAGGGATAGCCGTTAGTTCGTAACCGAGGCTCTAATAGAGGGGACTACAACATGAACGCGATCACGAATTTTGCGCAGTTTCACCAGGCCCTGACCGGGATTGCGAACCACCAGTTGATCGGCGTGGTGCCGACCGATATTGTGAACGGCAGCATAGTCTTTACCTCTATAGACGACATGCAGGTCGGCGCAAAATCTCTGCTGAATATCGACTTCAAGAAGGGTGATCAGCCGGAGTGGGACGTAAACTCCATCGCCCAACAGCTCGATGATGAGGAACTGGCCGATGACGTCGGGATGCTGAGGAGCATGCTGAATCTCAAGGCGGCCGATTTGTTGCCGGTCGACACCTTCTATACAGGGCAGGCGGCGTCGGAGCTCGCGGTCAGACGCGAGCTCATTGCATCCCAGTTGCTCAGTTCGTTCCATGCCCCGGATGGAGTCGCCCCCATGAGCGGCGCGCCAAGGGAGTTCTCGGGGCTTACAGTACGCTTGTTGGCGGAGAGGCTGGCGAGGCTCTCGTTTCTGCACGGCGGCGGCTACGGTTACGCCGATCTTGCGAAGTCGATCCTGACGAGGGCGCATCTGCAGAGGCATAATGCCTCGGTTTTTGAATCTCAGCCCGGAACTGCGGTTGATCCTGCCGACTCCTTTTTTACTGCCGGGGTTCTCTTCGCGAATATGGGCATACCGTGGTCCCTGGACATGGCGGAGTTTTCTTTTGCGGCTGCCGCCCAGGAGTTCCTTGGGTTCAAAGCCCCGCGTGATGTCGCCGCTGCGGTCACATACGGGCTTGCTGCGGACATGCGCGACAGGCGGGCAGGTGGTCTTGAGCAATACAATCCTATGCGTTCCGCAGAGGCGAGCCAGTGGCTCAAATCCATAAGCTACGATGGAGGGAAGCCTATCCTGAGGCTTTTTATGGGTCTTTCGAGCGCGCTTCGGGCCGGCAGGATGGACCTCTACAGCGAGCTTGCCAGCATACAGGGCGACGTCGCGTTTTATTACGAGCGCAGGCTCGAGCTTGCCGGTTCCATGGTGCGGGAGGCGCTGGGCCTCTCCAAAGAGGGTGGCCCAAGGTTTGACGAGATTGGGGATACTGCTGAATTGAACGTCATCATGGGAAATCTGGCGGAAGCGGCCGGGATATTCAAGGAGTTGGGCGAGGCGGAGTTGTCCGATGATGTCACTTCACTGGTGTCGGCAGGAGCCGATTTTATTGGCGGATCTTCCCCTGCATAGGCACGAATTCGGTGGGTGAGAGGCGGGCCTTCTGCTTGAACTCTCCTCCTGTCTTCTCGTAGAGTATAAGCTCCTGGAATTTTTCAGTGCCGCCCATGGGCAGGACCAGCCTTCCGCCCTCGGCGAGCTGCTCGACGAGCGGCTTGGGCATCTCGTCCGGGCTGCAGGTTAGCACAATCGCGTCGAAAGGCGCGTGCTCAGGCCAGCCCACAAACCCGTCGCCTGTTTTTATCTCGATATTCTTGTACCCGAGTCTTGCGATGTGGGCGCGCGCCATGTCCGCGATCTCGGGCACGATCTCTATCGTGTAGACCTCTTTCGCGATCTTTGACATCAGCGAGGCCAGGTAGCCTGAGCCCGTGCCGACCTCCAGCACCTTCTCGCCGGGCTGAATGTCGAGCGCGAGGATCATGAGCGCGTTCTCGTAGGGCCGGTCGAGCGACTGCTCGTATCCTATCGGTGCCTCGTTGTCCTCGTATGCGCGATCCTTGTACTTATCGGTCACGAACTCCTCGCGCGGCACTGACATGAAGGCATTCACGATCGAGCGATCCTGTATGCCTCGCTGCTCGATCTGCTTGCGCACCATGTCCTTGCGCTGCTCCTCGAAGGATTCGGGTTTGCGCGAACACGCCGAGACGGCGAGCGCCGCAGCAAGCGACAACAGGACGATCTTTTTCATTGATGGTTTCATCAGCTTAGAAATGATACGCCACGTTCCCCAGCATGGAGAACGGGAACAGGGCGGTGCCGTTGTTCGAGCCGCTGGTGGAATCTATGAGGCCGATCGAGCGGAATATGAACTGCAGTCCCAGCGACCACTTCTCAGTGAGATAGAAGTCGGTGCCCAGCCCTATGTCGGCGCCGACGCCGACTGCCCATGTGCCGTTGTTCTGCGAGCCCTCGGTCACCGCATACACGCCCAGGCCGATGAGTCCGTAGGGATCCCAGCGCGAAGGCTCGGAGAAGAGATAGAACTTGAGATCAAATGTCGGGATGCCCAGAAATTCGATGCCGCCGTCGCCATCGGATATGCCGGTGCCGTCCTGAGTGGTGACGAGCACGCTCACCTGCGTGGAGAACTGCGGCGACCAGCGGTAGTCGAAGAAGAGGTAACCGCCGATGCCCGGATCGAGCTCCGGGCTGGAATCGACCACGTAGACGTTGCCCGCAGGCCCTATGCCCACCGTGAAGTTTCCGGCCGCGTTGCCCTCGGCGCCCGCCGTCTGAGCCGCGACCATGACGGCTGCCGCCAATACGAATGCGAATAGTCTTTTCATCTCTCCCCCTTTAAGCGCGGCCCGATCTATCGGACGCCCGTTATCCTTACCCGCCTGCCTTCCACTGTCAACCTTCCATCCGCATATAGTCCGATGGCCTCTGGGTATATGCGGTGTTCTTCCTTGATGATCCTCTCGCGCAGCGAATCCACCGTGTCATCCTCCTTCACCTCGACCGCGGCCTGCGCGATGATCGGGCCGTGGTCGGTGAGCTCGTCCACGAAGTGCACGGTGCAGCCCGCGATCTTCACGCCGTAGTCCAGCGCCTGCCGTTGTCCGTCGAGGCCGGGGAATGAGGGCAGGAGGGCCGGGTGGATGTTGACGATCTTCATCGAGAAGGCGTCGAGCAGCGTCTTCCCGATTATGCGCATGTAGCCGGCGAGACAGACGAGGGAGACGCCGTGTTCCGCGAGCAGGGAAACGATCCTCTGCTCAAAATCCAGCTTGGATTTGAAATCGCCTCTCTGCACGAGCAGGGCCGGTATCCCGTGTTTCTTCGCGCGCTCCAGCGCCTTGGCGCCGGGCGTGTCGCTGATGACGATCTTCACCTCTGCGTTGATCTTGCCTGATTCGGAGGCGTCGATGATCGACTGCAGGTTGGTCCCGCTGCCTGATGCGAGCACGCCTATTGGGAAGGGGTTTTTTTTCATGGCAGTCTATTCGACGGTGATCCGCGGCTCGTCGCCCTTGCGCTTCACTATCCTGCCGAGCTCGAATGCCGAAAATCCAGCGATGCCGGCGGTCTCGATGACCCCGGAGAGCTGGTCGGCCGGCACCACCATCACCAGCCCCACCCCGCAGTTGAATACCCTGAGCATCTCTTGGTCGTCGACGCCTCCGTTCTGTTGGAAGAAGCGGAAGAGCTCCGGTATGGTCCACGAGGACCTGTCGATCGCGGCGCTGACCCCGGCGGGCAGTATCCTCGGGATGTTGTCCCAGAATCCCCCGCCCGTGATATGGGCGACGCCCTTGATCTCGTGCGAGCGCGCAAGTTGCGTGATGAGCGGGCTGTAGAGGGCGGTGGGTGTGATCAGCGCCTCGCCCAGGGGCTTGTCGATCCCGTCGTATACCTTTTTGAGGTCGAGCTTTGCATCGCGCAATATCTTGCGCACGAGCGAGTAGCCGTTGCTGTGGAAGCCGGTGGACTCAACCCCCACGATCGCGTTTCCGATCCCGATGGCGCTGCCGTCGATGATCTTAGAGCGGTCCACTATGCCGACCGCGAAGCCAGCCAGATCGAAGTCATCCTCGGCGTACATGTCCGGCATCTCGGCGGTCTCTCCGCCGATCAGCGCGCAGCCGGTCTTCTTGCAGGCCTGGGCGATGCCCTTCACGATCTCCGAGTGTTCCTCGGGCTTGAGCTTCGACATGGCGAAGTAGTCCAGGAAGAAGAGCGGCTCGGCGCCGCTGCACGCGATGTCGTTGACGCACATCGCCACCAGGTCGATGCCGATGGTGTCGAACTTTTGCATCTCGATGGCGATGCGCAGCTTCGTGCCTACCCCGTCGGTGCCTGAGACGAGCACGGGGTCCTTCATGTTGAGCTCGCCCAGCGAGTAGAGACCCCCGAAGCCGCCGATGTCCGAGACAACGCCGCGTCTGTGGGTCGACTTGATGTAGGGTTTGATGATCTCCACGAAGCGGTTTCCCGCATCGATGTCCACGCCCGCCTTCTTGTATTGTTGGCTCATAAGATGCCGGCGTTTAACAACGTCGATTGGAAAATGCAAGAAAGCCGTGACCCGCGGCTAGCGATCGGCGACTCGGGAGGGGAACAAACGGCAGTTTCGCTTGACACATGATGAGCTATGCCGTAAATATTCAATAATATTGAGAATTTAGCTCGCCAGGGGTGTCATGCGTCAAACGGGAAGAAGAAAGAAAAGAGCGCAATCCTCGCCGCTGATCCTCGTCTCGAACGACGACGGCGTGCGCGCCGACGGGTTGAGAAGGCTCGCGCGCGCCCTCGGTTCGCTCGGCAGGGTGGTGATCGCGGCGCCCGACAAGGAGCGCAGCGCTTCCAGTCACTCGATCACGCTGCACAGGCCCCTGCGCGTGGAGCGCGTCTCGCGCGACGTCTATTCCGTGGACGGTACGCCCACGGACTGCGTGCTGCTCGCGGTGCACGGGCTTTTGGGCCAGAGGCCTGACCTCATAGTCTCAGGCATCAACCACGGGCCGAACCTGGGCGACGATGTGCACTACTCGGGCACGGTGTCGGTCGCGTTCGAGGGCGGGATACTGGGCATACCCTCGATCTCCGTCTCGAGCATGGGAAAGGGAAAACACCTGGAGACCGCGGCTGCATGCGCGCGCGAAATTGCGCAGGGCGTGCTGCGCGACGGGTTGCCGCGAGGGGTCGTGCTCAACGTGAACGTTCCCGACGTCCCGATCGAATCCATAAAGGGTTTTGCGCTGACCAGGCAGGGCAAGCGGAACTACGGAGGGGTGATCGTGGAGAAGACCGATCCCAGGGGAAAGAAGTACTACTGGATAGGCGGCGACCAGAGCGGCTTCGAGGACGTTCCGCATTCGGACTGCAATGCGGTGCGCAAGGGGTTCGTCTCCATCACGCCGCTTCGAGTCAACCTCACGGGTGGCGCGGAGCTTCGGGCTGTCGAGAAGTTCCCCTTTGCAATGAAATGGAGGCGGAGCTTCGAATGATCGGGCGAAGAAAGGAGCTCAAGGCTCCGGCGAACTCGAAACCGGACCCTTATTCAGTGGCGAGGCGTAGGATGGTGACCGAGCAGCTCATCCCCGGCGGCGTCCGCGATTCGCGCGTGCTAGAGGTCATGGGCAGGGTCAAACGCCACGCGTTCGTGAGTCCGGGCATGGAGGATCAGGCCTATCAGGACAGGCCGCTCCCGATCGGCTTCAATCAGACGATCTCGCAGCCCATGATGGTCGCTATCATGACCGAGGCTTTGGCCATCGAAGGAAACGAAAAAATATTGGAGATCGGCACCGGCTCGGGATATCAGGCCGCAGTGCTCGCTGAGATGGCGCGACAGGTCTACACGATCGAGCGCATTCACGACCTTTCGATACGCGCGCGCAAGGTGCTCTACAGGATCGGCTATGAAAATATCACGCTCCGCATAGGGGACGGCACGCTGGGTTGGCCGGAGGAGGCGCCGTTCGACGGGATCATCGTGACCGCCGGCGCGCCCGTGGTGCCGGAGGCGCTCATGGCGCAGCTGGCGGACGGCGGGAGGCTCGTCATTCCAGTCGGCGGCGAGGAGATCCAGCGGCTGGACGTGATCACGAGGCGCGGCGACGAGTTCGACACGAGGAGCGTCACGGCGTGCCGCTTCGTGAAACTTATCGGAAAAGATGGATGGCAGAGAGAGAGTTGATGTCGATGAAACGCTTTCTTCATGCAATCATCATAGCAGTGCTCCTCCTTGGGGTTGCGGGCTGCGCCACCTCTTACGACAAGCGAGGGGTGTATCACAAGGTCCGCAGCGGCGAGTCGATCCAGCGCATCGCCAAGATCTATCGCACGGACGTGCAGACGCTCGCCGAGTACAACAACATCATGGACCCGGGCGAGATCAAGTCCGGGATGCGCCTCTACATACCTCCGCGCGTGAAGAAGGAGGGGGTCAAGAAGCTGCCCTTCGGCGACGATGTTACGGCAAAGAAAGAGGCGAAGGGCAAGAAGGCAGGGGCGAAATCGGACAAAATCAAATTCTACCGGGGCCGCTTCATCTGGCCGGTGGACGGCAGGTTGAGCTCCCCCTTCGGTTATCGCGACGGCCGCAGGCACGACGGCATCGATATCAGCGCGAAGACCGGCACACCGATAAAGGCCTCGGCCGCCGGCAAGGTCGTGTACTCCGGCTCTATGCGCGGTTATGGAAACCTCATCCTCCTCCGCCACAAGGACAACATGTTCACCGCCTACTCGCACAACAGCGTAAACAAGGTGAAGAAGGGGCAGACGGTGAAACAGGGGCAGGTGATAGGAAAGGTCGGGCGCACGGGGAGGGCCACAGGGCCGCACCTGCACTTTGAAATTCGACATGGACAAACAGCGCGCAATCCCCTATTTTTCCTGCCCAAACGCGGCTAGGGCTGCATCAGCGAGGCGCACCGCATGACCACGACGAACAAGACGAGCGAGGAGGAGAGGATGGAGAAGATCGTAAAGGCCAACATCAGGGACATCCCGGATTTTCCCAAGCCGGGCATCATCTTCAAGGACATCACCCCGTTGCTCGCGAACCACAAGGCCTTCTCCGCAACGATAGAGGGGCTCGTCCGCCGCTACGAAAAAAAGGGCGTCGATGTCGTGGTCGGAATCGAATCGCGCGGCTTCATCTTCGCTGCGCCTCTCGCGGAAAAACTCGGCGCGTCCTTTGTCCCGGTGCGCAAGAAGGGCAAACTTCCCTATAAGACCGTGGACATCTCGTATGACCTGGAGTATGGCTCCGCGACCATCGAGATGCACACCGACGCCATAACCCGCGGCCAGAAGGTGGTGGTGATGGATGACCTGCTGGCGACCGGCGGCACGGCCAAGGCCGCGTGCCAGCTCGTGAAAGGGCAGGGCGGCGAGGTCGTCGAGTGCGCTTTCATCGTGGAGCTGGGCTCCTTGGGCGGCCGCGATAAGATCAAGGGCGTTCCGGTCTACTCGATGGTCACCTACTGACGGCCGACCTGTGGGCTCGTAGCTCAGCGGATAGAGCACCTGCCTCCTAAGCAGGGGGTCGCGCGTTCGATTCGCGCCGGGCCCACAGATCGGCTGACTGTCATGAATATCCCATTTTTTCCAAACACAGGCGACGGCACGCATTGTTTCCAGGCGGCGATGAAGATGGCGCTGGCCGTGCTCATGCCGGAGCGCACCTTCACCTACGACGAGCTCGATCGCATATCGCAGAAGCTTCCGGGCAAGTGGACGTGGCCGACCGCGGCCATGATCTGGATGCTGGATAACGGGCTGGACCCGGAGCTGGTGGAGAATTTCGACTACGAGGAGTTCGCGCTGCGAGGCGGCGAATATCTCCTTGCGAGGTACGGCGAGGAGGTGGGCCGCGCGCAGATAGAGCACAGCGACGTGGAAAGGGAGATGAAATTCGCGCGCCATTTCGTCGAGTTTGGTCGCATAATTCAAAAGGCGCCTGACCTCTCTGATCTTGTCTTCAGGATCGCTGATGGTGCGGTGCTGATCGTGAATATCAATGCCTGCGCCCTCAATCAGGAGCCGGGCTACTCAGGCCATTTTGTCGTGATCTGCGATGTGGAAAAGAACTCGATCAAGATCCACGATCCCGGGCTTCCGCCAAGGCCCGGGCTCATCGTCCCCGTCGATCGATTCGAGCGAGCGTGGGGTTATCCTGCCGCAGCCGATAAGAATCTCATGGCGATTCGCCGCAAGGCCTAGGCAGCGTCTTTGATTACATTCCTGATAAAATGATGCTTGACAGTCATGGGGCGTATTGCTAAATTCTTCAGTGAAATCGGCAAATTACGCAGAGGTGACGATGAATAAATCAGAGCTCATCGAGACGGTATCTGCCAAGGCGCAGATCACGAAGAAGAGGGCCGAGGACGTCGTCAACCTCATATTCGACTCGATGACGGAAGCGATAGTGAAGGGCGATCGCATAGAGATCAGGGGGCTCGGGAGTTTCGTGGTCAAGGAGTACGGCGCGTACACGGGCCGCAATCCGAGGACAGGCGAGTCGATCAAGGTGATGCCCAAGAAACTTCCGTTCTTCAAGGTGGGCAAGGAATTGAAGGACAGGGTGGACCAGATGCCGCCCTCTGAAGGCTAGTGCAGCATGCGGGCGAGAAGCTCGCGATAAAACCGCTCGTGCCAGGTCATGTGGGGATGGAGGAATTCGATGGACGACCTGCGCGGGCGTATATTTTTGTTGGCATTCCGAACCCTCTTCTTTCGCTTTCCCTCGATAGGCAAGACGCTCCTCGATGCCTGCGGTTCGATAGAAAATATCTTTGAAGGCGATCGCCCGACGCTGCGGCCCCTCTTCCTCGATCAGGCGGCGCTATGGAACAGGTTTCTCAAGTTCGGTCAAAGACAGATGAGGGAGGCCGAAGGGGAATTCAAGGAGATAGAGAGGGCCGGCCTCTCGATCATATCCATCGCGGATCCGTGTTATCCTGAACTCCTGCGCCAGATCGTCGATCCCCCCTCTCTCCTCGTGGCCAGGGGAAAACTGGTCGAATCCCTCGGCATGCCCATGGTTGCGATGGTGGGTTCGCGCAGGGCCAGTCAGCGTGCGATCGAGGCCGGCGCCGCGATCGCAGAGGGGCTTGCGGAGAAGGGCTATGTCGTGGCGAGCGGGCTTGCTTATGGCATCGACTCCGCCTGTCACAGGGGGGCGCTCTCCGGCGGAGGGCCAACGGTTGCCGTGATGGGCTGCGGCCCGGACATCGTCTATCCGCCGGGCAATGAGAGGCTGTACGAGGCCGTGGCGGCGTGCGGGCTCATCCTCTCCGAATTTCCGCTGGGCGCCTTGCCCAACAAGCCGAACTTTCCCCAGCGCAACCGCATAATCAGCGGCATGTCCCTCGCCACGGTGGTTGTCGAGGCGGCTGCGAAGAGCGGCAGCCTCATCACCGCCAGGTTCGCGCTGGAGCAGAACAGGGAGGTGATGGCCGTGCCCGGCGCGGGCGGCACGTTCGGGGCCCGCGGGGTCAATGCCCTGATACGCGACGGCGCTCCTCTCGTGGAGAGCGCGGACGACGTGGAGGCGATAGTGTCTCCACTCCTCGTTGGACGCCGATTCCTCAAAAGGGCTGGACAATTTGAAAACGATGTGGATATGGACTCACCACTTTTGCGCGCAGTGCCGGCTAGGGGTCATGCCTCTGTCGATGAGATCGTGGCGAAGAGCGGGATGAGGGCGGCCGATGTGCTGGCTGGACTCTCGGAACTTCGCATCGCAGGCTCCGTGGAGGAGCTTGCGGGCCGACGCTGGCGCAGAAAAAGGGGATCTGATGCCTAACGCTCTCGTCATAGTCGAGTCGCCGGCCAAGGCCAAAACCATAAAGAAATACCTCGGCAAGGGATATTCGGTCATCGCCTCGGTCGGCCACGTGATAGACCTGCCTCAGCGCGATATCGGCGTGGACGTGGAGAACGGCTTCGAGCCCAAGTACGTGGTGATCAAAGGCAAGTCCAAGGTGCTCAAGCAGATAACCGACGCCGCGAAGGTCTCGGACGAGGTCTTCCTGGCGCCCGACCCGGACAGGGAGGGCGAGGCGATCGCATGGCACATCGCGGAGCAGATCAGAAAGGGCTCGAAGAAGAAAACAAAGGGCTCCTCCGGGCCGCGCATTGTCCGCGCCCGCTTCAACGAGATCACCCAGCGCGCGATCAGGGAGGCGATCGATAATCCGACAGAATTGGACCGCAACCTCTTCGAGGCGCAGCAGGCCCGCCGGATACTAGACAGACTTGTGGGCTATCGCATCTCGCCGCTCCTGTGGGAAAAGGTCCGCAGGGGTCTATCGGCCGGCCGCGTGCAGTCGGTGGCTGTGCGGATAGTCTGCGAGCGCGAGGACGAGATTGAGAAGTTCGTCACCAAGGAATATTGGTCCATAGTCACGCACCTTCAGGGGAGCAAGCCCCCGCCGTTCGAGGCCAAGCTCATAAGGGTCGACGGCAAGGACTTTGAAATCAACGCCGGCGATCAGGCGAAGCAATTCGTCTCCGAGCTGGAGCGCGAGAAGTTCAAGCTCGCATCGATCACGAGGAAGGAGCGCCAGCGCAGGCCTTCGCCGCCGTTCATCACCTCCAAGCTCCAGCAGGAGGCGGCGCGAAAACTGGGATTCACCGCCAAGAAGACGATGATGCTCGCGCAGAGGCTCTACGAGGGAGTGGAGCTCGGCGACGAGGGCTCGGTGGGCCTCATCACGTACATGCGAACCGACTCCACCCACATCGCTTCGTCGGCGATCGAAGAGGTGAGGGCGTTCATAAAGGACCGCTTCGGCGGAGAGTCGCTGCCTGATAAGCCGAACGTCTACAAATCGAAGAAGAATGCCCAGGAGGCGCATGAGGCGGTCAGACCCACGTCCATGAATTATCCCCCCGAGACGGTGAGCAAGTATCTGGGCAAGGACGAGCAGAGGCTCTATGATCTCATCTGGAAGCGCTTCGTGGCCTCGCAGATGATGCCGGCCGTGTTCGACCAGACCGGGTTCGATATCGAGGCCGGCCGCTTCCTGCTGCGCGCCACGGGCCAAGTGCTCAAGTTCCCGGGCTTCATCGCCGTTTATCTCGAGGGCGAGGACGACGCGCGCGAGAAGGACGAGGAGGAGAATCCCACGCTGCCTGCCCTCAAGGAAGGCGAGATCCTAAAGGTCCTGGGCATCGATCCGAATCAGCACTTCACGCAGCCGCCGCCGCGATTCACCGAGGCATCCCTGGTCAAGGAGCTCGAAGAGAAGGGCATCGGCAGGCCGTCGACGTACGCCTCGATCATGAGCGTGATCCAGGACAAGGGCTATGTGAGAAAGACGGAGGGGCGATTCTTCCCCTCGGAGCTGGGCAGGCTCGTAAACGGGCTGCTGGTCTCCAGCTTCCCGTCGATCCTGGACGTGGGGTTCACCGCGCAGATGGAGGTGGAGCTGGACGAGGTGGAGGAGGGCCGCCGGGGCTGGGTCGAGACGCTCAACGATTTTTACACGCCGTTCAAAGATGCGCTCGCAAAGGCCCGCGTCAAGATGCGCGACGTGAAGAGACAACAGGTCGAGACGAACATCATGTGCGAAAAGTGCGGCAAACCCATGGTCATAAAGTGGGGCCGCCACGGGGAGTTCCTCGCCTGTTCCGGTTACCCGGACTGCCGCAACACCAAGGAGTTCACGCGCAACGAGGCCGGCGCCATAGTCGTCTCGGAGGCTGCGGCCACCGACGAGGTATGCGAAATCTGCGGCAGCCCCATGGTCTTGCGCAGGGGTCGATTCGGCGAGTTCCTGGCGTGCACTAAATACCCGGAGTGCAAGGGCACGCGCTCCATAGGGACCAAGGTCACGTGTCCGGAGTGCGGCAAGGCCGAACTCGTGCAGAAGAGCACGCGGCGAGGCAAGATCTTCTACGGCTGCGCCGGCTACCCCGCGTGCAAGTTCGCGCTCTGGGATATGCCGATCACGGGCCCGTGCCCGCAGTGCGGTTATCCGGTGCTGGTGAAGAAGGCTTCGCGCAAGGGCGGCGAGCTTGAAATCCACTGTGCGAGGAAGGGCTGCAAATACAAGACGGGCGTGGACAATGCCTGATCGGCCTCACTGCATCTGGATGATTCTTATCGACTGTACTATCCCCGGTTGTTCGGCGCTCGGTGTTATCTCGAATTGCAGGGATACATTGTTCAAAGGCGCCTTGAAGCGCAGCGACTGTCTGTTCCCCAGGACCTCTCCATTCAGCGTGAGATCATAAGTCATCTCGAAGATCTCAGGCGACTCCGTCTTGCCTACGCTGTATTCGACTTTCACGCGAGCCCCCTTGCCCTTGCCGAGGAGCAGGGTCCTCTTCGCGACCATCTTCCTGTTGTCCGCGATGAGCTGGGCTGTGAACGGTTTCATGATGCACGACTCCCGAGGCGCGGAAGTCGGGGTCTCAACTGTCTCCCCTGGTTCGGTTGGTTGACTGGGCGATCCTAGATCAGCCCATGAACTCCTCTTCGGAGCAGGCTGAGGCTTAGGCTGAGGTTCAGGTTCAGGTTTAGGTTCAGGTTTAGGTTCAGGCTTAGGCTGAGGTTCAGGCTGAGGCGCAGGTTGAGGTTCAGGATCAGGCCCTGCTCCCTTTTTGAGGGTGTGGCCGAGCTTGAGCAGGGTAGGGGCCATCATGAAACACGTCTTGCTGTTGTTTACGTTGACCGGGCCGGCTTCCATTTCGAGGACAGGGTTTGCGGGATCAAGCGTCTCGCAGGCGCGCATGAGCTCTTCGCACCTCTGCCTCACTGAGGCGTCCTTCAGATATGTACAAGAATTCACCATTGTTGTGCACCCCTGTGACTGATGCTGTTATCGACCACCCTGCCGGAAAGTTGCGCGATTTCAACGCGCGCTGCGTTAAGGCCCTGACGCAGTGAGCCTCCACACCCTGTCCTGGCCGGCCTAAAAAAGTGAGCAACATTTTTTGCGGGCAGGCGAAAAGGATGCGTATGGAGACCGTCCATAATTATAATGATAGGGGGCGCATGGTCCGCTTTGCGTGGCTTGGGCTTTTCATCCTCATCGTATCGACCGGTGCCGGCCTTTTCGCCTCCTCCCGCGTATTTGCCGCAGACAGGGTTATCGGGATAGTCGGGCCTGCGGGCGACTGCGACGCGGACTCCGACAGCGATGGCCTCACGAATTGCGACGAGGATATAAACAACAATGGCGTCGTGGACGAGGGAGAGACGGATCCATCCAATCCTGACACCGACGTCGACGGCATCATAGACGGCGATGAGGGTGATCGCGACGGCGACGAAATTCTGGGCCCGGATGAATCAGACCCTCTCGCCTTTGACACTGACGGCGACGGAATCGGGGATGGCGACGAGCAGAGGCTGGGCACCAAGCGAAACACCTGCGATACGGACGAGGACGGGCTCTCGGACGGCGTGGAAGCCGGAATGATCCAGCCTGAGGAGAAGAACGGCTGTCACGGCCTCATGGCCGCAGGCACCAACTACAAAAATCCGAACGAGATGGATCCCCTCAACCCCGATTCTGACGGGGACGGGCTCTCGGACGGGGAAGAGGATTTGAACGGCAACGGGTGGCTCGATCCGGATGAGACGGATCCATCGGTGATGGACACCGACCGCGACGGCCTTGAGGACGGGGTCGAGGACGGGGGCGATTACGACGGCGACGGTCTGCCTGACTTCGACTATCTCATCGTTCAGGGCGAGGGCGAGTGCATGCCGCCGGAGACCATCAGCGACTTGGACTGCGACGGAGTTCCCAACGCCAGGGACGACGATTCGGACAACGACGGGTGCCCTGATGCGCAGGAGGGCGGCTGGCTCGACGCCAATGCCAACGGCATCCCGGACGTCTATGACAACGAAGCCAAGATCTGCCCTGAGCCTGCGGCTGATGCTGGTTCGACCGGGGGTACCGCAGACGATGAGGAGAAATCCTCCGGACCCGGAGAGGGCCCTGCATATCCGCAGGATGGCGCCGCCTGTTCGCTCATGGCCGGATCATTGGATGATAATCAT
>JBAZOP010000076.1 GCA_041648665.1 bacterium
TAATCACGGCCTGAGTTCCTCCCATTGATCGATCTCGGAGACCTTTTGGGCAATGTTCAGTATGGCGCGTTCGCCGGAGACCACCTGCTGGACGATTCTTCGGTTTACCATTTCCTTGTTATCCATTACGATCCGCTCCAACAGGTTGTGGCACAGCGCAGTGGTCCGACGCGGGTATCCATCCGAGTATGAATAGATCTCTTCGAAGGCGTCTTCCGTGAACAGGGGAAGTTTCGCCTTATACCCCGCCTCGTGCAAACGAAACAGGATCATCTCTTTCATCTCAGATTGGCTCAAGGGATTGAGCATGTGCTTGAGGGCGATTCGATCCCAGAAATTTTTGAGACCGACGATCTTCGGAAGCAGCTCCAACTGCGACATGAGCACCAATTGCACCAGCTTGTATTCATTCGTTTCATAGTTCAGAAGCGTCCGGAGGATTTCCAACGAGGGGCGATCCAGCTTTTGGGCCTCGTCGATCAGGATGACGACCGTCTTTTTCTCTTCCGCGTCCAACGCAAGGAGCTTTTTCTCGATGGCATTCAGATGTTCAGCAGCGGAAAAATTCGCGTGGTTGGTCTGGGGGTAAAATATTTCCGCCAGCTTCGCCAAAAATGCTATCTCGGATGAGAAGGTCGGATTAAGTATGATATGAAAAACAAACCCGTCGTCTGCCGATAGGATCTGATAAAGTTTGCGGGAGAGGGTCGTCTTGCCCGTTCCAACATCACCCAGAATTAAATTTAACCCCCTTTTTAACCGCAGTGAGATCATCAACCGATAAAGCGCCGCCTTATGATCGCTGGACTTGTAAAACAGGGACGGGTCGGGACTCGTCGAAAACGGCTCCTTCTCAAGCCCCAAGATCTTGTAATAACTCATTTTACACCCTCCACTCTCGCATATTATTTAACAAAAAGATTGAGGGTAATCCATGCAAAAGGCGTTTGTGGATAATTTAGGCATAGTGTTTTTTGACAGCCGTCACTAATTTTTAGCAGCCTGTGGTGGGTTTCCACGTCGTTTCAGCCTATTTTATACGTCATTTCCTGTATTTACACCAGTTTTATTTTCAACGACATACACGACCAGCACGATAGAAGCATAAAGGTGGTGTCTCAATAACCATTTCGGCGACTTTCCTCCTCATAATGAGAGTTCAATTTTAGATCCGATTTTTACCATACTGCAACTTGCCGCCATCATTGATCAATCAGCCTGGGACCGATCTCATGACTGGCACGGCATATGCATATTCAAGTTGGCAGGGAGACCCAAAATATGATGAGGGGAGTCATAACAACCAGACACATTCTCTTTCACCCCATAACGTTGATATCGAGCTGGGGATTCAAAATTTACATCAGGATGCTCGCAAAGTGCCTCGACAACTCCTCGCACTATTTCGCAGACTTCTTCATGTTGTAAACTCACACTTATTTTCCGAAGACCCCAGGCAGCCAAAGCGTCAGCTCCGGCAGATAGGTCACTACGATGAGCGCGATGAGCATCACTATCAGGAAAGGCAGTGTGCTGCGATAGACCTCCGCTATGGGCTTCTTGAACCTGATGCTGGATATGAAGAGGTTGAGGCCCACGGGTGGCGTGATGTAGCCGATCTCCAGGTTCGTGAGGAAGATGATGCCCAGGTGCAAGGGATCCACGCCGAACTCCCTTGCTATGGGCACGATCAGCGGCACGACCACGATCGTGGCCGAGAATATATCCATCAGGCAGCCCACGATCAGGAGGAAGACGTTGAGCACCATCAGGAACATGAGCTTGCTCGTGATGAGGTGCCTCATCATGTCGATGATCTTCATGGGTATCTGCTCATCGACAAGATAGTTCGTAAGCCCCAGCGCGCATCCCAGTATCACGAGCACGCTGCCGACCAGCATCATCGACTGCGCCGCGACCCTCGGTATGTCCCTCTTGATGCTTATGTCGCGGTGTATCAGCGCCTCCACTATCAGCACGTAGACTACCGTGACGGCGGCCGCCTCGGATGCGGTGAATATGCCGCCGTAGATGCCGCCCAGGATTATCACCGGCAGCGGGATGACCCAGATCGCGCCCCTGAGCGCTTTTATAACTTCCTCCACGGAGAAAGCCTGGCGGTTAGATTTGTGCTTCAAGCTGGAGTGTATGCTGTAGAGCGAAAGGAGCACGATGATGATCACGCCCGGGACGATGCCGGCCAGGAAGAGCTCGTCGACGTTGACCTTGGCCACCACCGCGTAGAGTATGAGGGGAAGGCTGGGAGGGAAGAGCAGCCCCAGGCTCCCGCTGGTGGTGATGAGCCCCATGGAGAAGCGCTCGGTGTAGCGCTCTTTAATCAGTATCGGGTAGAGCAGCCCGCCGATGGCTATTATCGTTACCCCTGAAGCGCCGTTGAACGATGTGAAGAACGCGCACGATATGAGCGCCGCTATCGCCACGCCGCCGGGCATCCAGCCGAAGAGCGCCCTGTAGAGGGCAACGAGCCTCTCGGGCGATTTGGACTCGGCCAGGAGAAACCCTGAGAACGTGAAGAGCGGTATCGCTATCAGGGTAGGCGCCGAGGCCAGGCGGTACATCTCTATGATCACCGCCTGCGGGTCCACGCCGGCGGATCCGAAGAGAGTGAGGGCGAGGCCTCCGATCACGACGAACAGCGGCGCGCCGCAGAGCGCAGAGATCAGTATCCCGATGGCGTAGAGAGCGGTCACTGCCTGCCTCTCCCGGCCACGTATCCGAGCCGGCCTTCCATGACTATGCGCCAGATATCAAGGCCTATCCCGATGGCGTACTCGAGCGATATCATCGCGAAACCGAACGGTATGATGGCCTGCACGATCCACGCAGGCATGCCGGGGAAGAGCTCGGACGCTGACTGCCATTCGCTGAGCACGAAAAAGTAGGAGGCGCGGGCGAGGAGGAAGGATATGAAGCACGCCAGGGCGTCTATGCCTATCCTCACGGAGTTCCTGGCTATGCGCGGGATGACGCGCATCAGCGCGTCGATGGCAATGTGTTCGCGGTTGCGCGTGGCGAGCATCGCCCCGAAAAAAGCCACCCACAGCACCATGTTCCGCGATGCGACATCCGCCCATGCGATCCCGCTGTCGAAGAAGTTCCTCAGGATGACCTGCGTCGCCACGAGAGACATCATGGCGATGAGCATCACCACCACGAGGGCCTCGATGACCCTCGCAAACGCGAGATCTATGAATTTAAAGAATTTGAGAAGCGCGTCGGCCATGGAGATCCTTTGCCCGCGTCAGTTGCCGGCCCTCTTCGCCTCGACCGCTGCGACCGCGTCGTTGAGCAGCTCCTGCGTGTAAAGCTTGCCCACGAGCTTCGACCAGATCTCCTTGCTCGTCGTCTTTATTCCCTCCATCTCCTCGGCGGAAACGCTAACCTTCTTGAGCCCGGCCTCCGTAAGAGTGGAGTACGACTTGTCATTGTCGGCCCTTATCGCCTCCACGAGTTTGCGGGCGTATTTCTTGCCCGTGGACTTGAGGACCTCCCTGTCCGCAGGGGGGAGCGCCGAGAAGGCCGCCTTGGTCATCACGATCCCTCCCGTGGAATCGGCCAGTTTGAGATCCGTGATGTATTTGGTCTGAGTGAACCACTGGAGCGCTATCGCACCCAAGGGCGGGGCATAGACCGCGTCGATGAGTTTGGTCTGGAGGGAAGTCATAACATCGGTGATCGGCAACGGAATCGGCACCACCTGGAATGCCGCGTACATGGCCCCGACCAGCTGATCCCCCTCCCACGCCCACATCTTCATGCCCTTTAAATCCGCACGCCCTGCCACAGGCTTGTTGGAGAATATGTTCACGAATCCAGTCTCGGCCGGGCCCAGGACCACGAATCCCTTCTGCTCGAACCCGGGCTCGATCTTGGGCCATATCTTCTCAGCCACGGCATCCGCCTCAGCATAGTTCTGGACGAGCATCGGCAGCTCGAGCACGCGCACATTGGGGTTGATGATGCCGAGGCCCAAGCCCGTGAATCCGGCCGCGTGCACCTGGCCTATGCGCATCTTGCGGATCACGTCGTTCTCGTCTCCGAGCACGCCGCCCGCGTATATCTTCAGCCCGACCCTCCCCTGGGTTTTCTCCCGAAGTTCCTTGTCCCAGGCGGTCATGACCTTATGCCAGGTAGAACCTTCCGGCGCGAGGATGGCGATCTTGATCTCATTGATGGCATGGGCGCTGCTCGATACGAGCATGAACATCATGACCATCGCCAGAACCGTGATGCGCTTCATAAATCCTCCTTAATCAAAACAACTCTTTTTCCTTTTTGAGCAAAAGCTCCGCCCTCATGATGGCCAGCTTGTTGGAGAGGGCCTGCTCAGGCAGGGACGCCGGATCGGCAGACTTCACATCCGCTAGCTCCCTGCGGAAGAGCGCCGGGTCATTGAGCTGCCTTGCGTAGAACTGGGCGTAGAGCACCCTTGTCATGAGGTAATTGGGGTCCGCGCCCATCGCCACCGCGAACTCCTGCTGCGCGAGCGCCATGTCGCCGCCGAGCATCGCGGGACGCGTGCAGGCGAGCACCCCTTTGAACGCGTGCGCAGAGCCAAAGTAAAAGTTCGGGTCGAGCTCGATCACGCGGTCTATCATGACCTGGATCTTCGGGATTGCGACCACGGCCGTGGGATCGTCGCGATTCAGGTTGATCCAGTTCGCCCAGTTGAACGCGGTCCAGAAGAGCGCATCGATGCGTTTCCTGCCCAGGCCATTCACAGCCTTTTCAAACGCCGGGAACGGGGCGTTCATGGCATTCCTCATGCCTGAGTCCGACGAGAGCGACTCGATGCCATAGTCGCGTCCCCTCTGATAGAACAGCTTCGCCCTCTCGATTGCCTTTGCGTGCGCGGGATCGCCCTCCTTGGATGAGAGGATCTCGAGCTCCACGAATCCGAACGCGAAGCTGCCGTACGCCTTGGACAATATCGCCAATATCTTCGAATCTTTCGGGTTTCCGAACCTCAAGACCTCGAGCGTCTTGATCAGCGGCAACATGGACTCGCGCGCAAACTCGACGTCCTGCTCGCCTTCCACCGCGACCATGCCGTCGGTGGAGATACCGCCGATCACGCCCGTGGTGAGCTTCTTCATGCCGCAACCCGTGGAGGCCAGGGCAAAAAGGCACGCCATGACGATCAATTTCTTCATGTCGTGGGGTAACTATCAGCAGGGAAAAGCGAAATCAACAATAAGATTGGGACCTTGTGACGCACCGCGCCACGGCTCCGGATCCCGTTCGGGCCAGGTTCATAACAAACAAGGCGGCTTCGGGTCCTGTCGCCGGGCTCACCCCCATTTGCGACCTTCCAATAGAGCTTTAATATAATACTGAAGTGCAGCAGCGTGGGTACCGCGCTGCTGCCGGCATCGCCTCGATGGATCACCGAATACTATACATTAACCCAAATTCATATGGTTAATATACATTAACTTGAATCTAAAAGGTTAATATGGCACCATGAAGACATGAAGAGATACATCACCACAGCACAGGCCGCGAAAATCCTGGGCATCAGCACGGTCGCGGTATTCAAGAAGATCAAGAACAAGACACTGCCGGCGCAGAAGATCGGGCGGAACTACGCTATCGATCCGGCGGCCCTTGGCCTCAAGGCCGACAGGGTTGGAAAAGATACGAAGAAGCGGATCGAAAAGGCAGTGAAGAGGGTCGTGCGCGATTATGGCGAGACGCTCAAGAAGCTCGGGAAGGAATGATGCACATACTGTCAGTGAGAGAAGTGAAGGAGATCGCGTTCGAGCTCGCGCGTGAAGCTATGAGCTGGGACGAACCGATACCTGATTTTGACACGAGATTCCCGGAGAAGCTCGAGAGCTGTCTCGCCACCCCGTTCCAGACATTCGACAAGAAGCATTTGTACCGGGGACTTGCCGAGAAGGCCGCGGTCCTCTTCTATCTCATGATCAAGAATCACCCATTCACGAACGGCAACAAGCGGATTGCAGTGACAACGCTGCTCGTCTTCCTTGCGCTCAACGGCAAGTGGGTGGAGGTGACTAACCAGGAGCTATACAACTTCTCCGTGTGGGTCGCGTCCAGTCCACCGCAGGTCATGGAACAGACCGTTGCAGCAGTTCAAGAGTTCGTCTCGAAGAATCTGAAGGATTACTGACCCGAAATCGATCGACAGGACCCGAAGCCAACTCAAAAGGTTATTTTTTCCTGGAACACTCCATGGTCAGATTCAAGAGGAAGATCCCTTTGGCGCTGATGTAGGCCGGGTCTGCAGACTGGATCTTGCATGCGAACTCACCCTGCGGCCCCAATTTCGTCGCAGCCAGTTCAAACGCATTCTTTTTACACGTCTCCCAGTCTTTTTTTATCCTGGCGTCTTGGGCGTCATCGAGCTTGATCTCGATCTCCCCATCGGGATTCGACTGCAGTCCAACCAGAATGCGGCCCAGATACTTCGTGAAGCTCCCGAAATTGACGGAACACTTATAGATCACCTTGTCGATATCGAATGTGTCATTTGCGCTTGTCGATTGTGGGACCGAGCTTGCCTGGGCGGAAGCGCTTGCAGACATCTCCGCGCCTTTGCATTCCATCGAATAATAGTCGGCCCTTACGTTGCCGCTGTAATAAGAGAGCTCACAGGTATAATCCTTGAGCTGGGCCGGCACCTGATTCTCTTTAAAGTACCGCAGTTCATCCACGCATCTGGAGAGATGCTTGGAATAACACTCTCTCGAAACCGACTTTGTCTCTGACATGAATTATCCTTTCTTTGGAGCGGTTACCAGGTTCTCACCGGGCCAACGTCGATGTGCACGAAGTCACTGCCTGCGTAGGTGCCGACGCCGCCTGTGGCGAGCGAACGGGCATACTTCGCGAGCTCATGCTTGGAGACTCCGGGGATGGCGATGTCTGCGGCCATGCCCTGGATGTGGAGGCTGTTGTGCGCGACCCTCGAGAGCCGCCTCTTGAGCGCGCTGTTGTACTCGAAGCTGCGATAACCCGAAACAACCCTGACGCTTTCCGCGTTGAAGTGGTCCTGGACGTTGTCGATGAGCTCCACGAGCTTGAGCGAAATCGGAAACCTCTCGCCGCCGCCGTGACAGCGCAGCGTGTGGTCGATGGCCGTAAGCGCCTCGTCCCTGTAGAAGCCGTCAGGGTCGCGGTATAGGATGGTTATCGTCTCGCCGGTGTGCGTGTCGGTTATCTTTATCTTGCCGTCGCCGGTATAGATGAATGGGGAATTGTGGGCGACCGATGACTCGAGCGGAGAGGGGGGCATGGCCATCACGGCAAACATCGCAGCCACAAGAATGATAAAACCGGATATTGCCCTCATCATTCCTCCTGACTATATATCGGTTGGTTGGAGGAAAAAGTTACGCGAAAAGAACAAGGGGAATAATATGCGTAAGTTGTTGTTATTGTTAATAATTATTACTATTACCCAGTTTTCGGCCATCTTTGGCCATGCCCAGGCCCCGCAAAAGCAACTCCCCAGCCTCAAAAACGACGGCCTGATCGCGATCTACAACTTCCATGAGGACGAATACGCGGAGATCCAATACCGCGATGCGAAGGGCTACAGCAAAGAAGGCCTCAAGGAGATCGCGCACATCATGCGCTCGCGCGGCGACGGGGCAGAGAGGCAGATCGACATACGTCTCATCGAGCTCATCGACAACGTCCAGGACCACTTCAACGCCGAGACAGTCGAGCTGATTTCAGGGTATCGGAGCCCGGGCTACAACGACCTGCTGCGCGATAACGGCAGGGGAGCAGCGAGAGAGAGCCTGCACAAGCAGGGGCTAGCCGCCGACATACACATAGACGAGGTCGACGAAGCCGTGCTCCACGGATACGCGAAATCGCTCGGCGTGGGCGGGACAGGACTCTATCCCCGCTACTACTTCGTGCACGTGGACGTAGGCGAACCGCGGTCCTGGGTCATGGACGAAAAGAAGGGACGCGAGCTCATAGGCACAGGCAACAACCCGAACGCCTCGTGGAGCGCGGTCACTGACCAGAATCTATACAAGCCCGGCGACAGCATCTCGATCAAGGCCACGAACAACGGATATGGGACAGAGGGAATTCAGAAGAACATCTGGCTCGACGGATTCCGCAAGGGCAAGTGGTCCGAGCACGTGCAGCTCTCAAAGGGCGGCGGCAAACGCCTCAAGTCCGGGAAATCCGCGACGTTCGACGTGAAGCTTCCTGATGATCAGCGGCTCGGCAAGTACAGGCTCGTGATCTTCACCTCCAGCGACTTCTCCGTACCACCCGCATACTCGAATGAGTTTTATATACGCTAGACCTTCGAGTGTGCGTCAGCCTATCGAGCTCTCTTCGTCCGGGCCGGGTTTGTAGGGCTCCTCGCATGGAGGAGTAAGCGGTACCTTTGCGACCGTAAGCTCATGGCTGTCCAGCACCTCGCCTTCCAGGTCCACGAATTTCACCGAGATGTCAGGTTCCTTCACGTCTATCACCGCAAAGGTCGGCATCGCGCCACGGTCCGTCTCTGATTTCAAGTGCCCCGGGTTTATCACGATGAGCCCGTCGATCGCCTTCATGACCCCGAACTTGTGCGTATGCCCGTGCAGGAGCACCTGCGCGCCATATTTAGACATCGCCCTGCCGGGATTCATGTCGCCGTGCTTGTCGTGCTTGTCGCGCGTGGGCGTGTGGCTAATGAGGAATACTACCCCGCCGAAATCCTTTATGAGCCTGTGCGATACATTGTCGTCCATCCATGCCGCCTCGTACATGCCCGGCACCGCGTATAGAGCCCTGCCCCTGGGGTCGAGTTTCTGCGCGTCCGCATAGTCGTCGCCGAGATGCACTATGGCCTCGACCCCGAATTTCTTGACCATGAGATCAGCGGCCTTCTGCATCATCGCGACATTGCCGTGCGAATCGCTCATCACCCCGAGGATCATGAACGATTTATATGCCATTCCCACTTTTGTCGCAACTTTCCCGGAATTCTGCCGATAACGTATATGAGAGGTCGGCCATGCTGCTTCCCGAGGTCATAGAGAGGATGAGACGCGAGAGGGAGGAGAGGGAAAACTCCCTTGCAGAGCTGTGGCTGCCCCTGCCTGAAGTCGATTATACCGAGGAAAACAGGGACGAGGAGGAAAAGACCGCAGGCTCGGTCATAGTGATCGATCTGCTCTAACTCATTGAAATAAAAGAGGAGGCCTGGGACCCGAAGGGGGGCCCAGGCCTCTTTTATTCTGTCCTGATTTCTTACTAGAGCCTCGCAAACACAGGGGCAAGCAGCAACGCGAGCACGCTCATCACCTTGATGAGGATGTTCAGCGCAGGCCCTGCCGTGTCCTTGAAGGGGTCGCCCACGGTGTCGCCGATGACAGCGGCCGCATGGCGGAGGCTTCCCTTGCCTGTGTTCGCCTCCTTGTCCCTGGGCTCGTCTTCGATCTGCTTCTTCGCGTTGTCCCACGCGCCGCCGGAGTTGGCCATGAAGATCGCAAGCATCACGCCGGATGCGGTCACGCCGGCGAGCAGTCCGCCGAGCGCGCTCAGATCGCCCCACACGTATTTGGAGATCACGCCCACGACGACAGGCGCCATCACGGTGAGGATCCCGGGCTTGATCATGTGTTTGATCGCCGATTTGGCGGATATGTCGACGCAGCGCGCATAGTCGGCCTTGGCAGTGCCCTCCATCAGCCCCTTGATGTTTTTGAACTGATGCCGCACCTCGTTGATCAGGTCGTGCGCAGTGAGCCCCACCGCCTTCATGGCTAGCGAGGAGAAGAGGAACGGCAGCATGGCGCCCATGAGGATACCTGCCATGGTCTGCGGCTTGGAGATGTCTATGACGGTAAGCCCGCTGCTCTCGCGGAAGGCCGCGAACAAGGCCAACGCCGTGAGCGCCGCGGAGCCGATCGCGAATCCCTTGCCGATGGCGGCGGTGGTGTTGCCGACCGAGTCGAGCGAGTCGGTGCGCTTCCTCACCTCTTCGCCCAGATTGGACATCTCGGTGATGCCGCCCGAGTTGTCGGCTATGGGTCCGTATGCGTCGACCGCGAGCTGGATACCCAATGTGGAGAGCATGCCGAGGGCTGCTATCGCTATCCCGTAGAGGCCGGCGAACTGGTAGCTGGCTATGGTGGCGGCGGCAATGACCACGATGGGCCACGCCGTCGAGTGCATCCCAACGGCGATCCCGCCGATGATGGTGGTCGCGGGACCGGTCTTAGTGGCGTCGACAATCGACTGGACCGGCTTGCGGTGCTTCTCGCAGTAATAGACCGTTATGAGACCCACGGCCACGCCGGCCACAAGCCCGGATATCACAGAGCCCCACAGCCTGACCGGGGAGACGATCTCGCCGCTGATGGCGAGCCCGGCCGGGACCAGTTTCCAAATCACGAAATACGCGCCGATCAGGAAGACGAACGCGGAGACGAAGGTGCCGAAGTTGAGCGCCTTCTGCGGATTGCCTCCCTCTTTCACGCGCACGAAGAAGGTGCCGATGAGTGAGGCGACGATGCCTACGGCGGCCAGCGCGATCGGCAGCGTGACGCCTGAGAAACCGGAAGCCACTCCGAGCACAAGCGCACTGATAATAGCTCCTATGTACGACTCGAACAGGTCCGCTCCCATGCCGCAGACATCGCCCACGTTGTCACCGACCAGGTCGGCGATCACCGCCGGATTTCGCGGGTCGTCCTCGGGGATGCCCTGCTCGACTTTGCCGACGAGGTCGGCGCCGACGTCGGCGCCCTTGGTGTAGATCCCGCCGCCCACCCTGGCGAAGAGCGCGATCGAGGAGGCGCCGAACGAATAGCCTACGAGCACAGGCAGCACCACGTCCTTAATCGAAATATCGTCGATGCCTATGAAGTGCGTAAGCACGAGGAAGAGTATGCTCAACCCCAATATGCCTAGCCCCACGACGCACAGGCCCATCACCGCCCCGCCCTTGAATGCAACGTCGAGCGCGCTGTTGAGGCTCGTGCGCGCAGCGCTGGCGGTACGGACGTTCGCCTTTGTCGCCATGTTCATGCCGAGATATCCGGCCAGCGCCGAACAGAAGGCGCCTACTATATACGCCATCGCGGTCCATCTCAGGGCGCCGGTGTTTATCACGGCGAAGACGGCGGCGACGACGACGGCGAAGATCGCGATGACCTTGTACTCGCGCTTTATGAAGGCCATCGCGCCCTCGCGGATCGCAGCGGACACCATCTGCATCCTCTCGTTACCCGGATCCTTCCGCATGATCCGGCTCGCCAGAAACCAGGCGTAGATCAGCGCCAGGAGCGCCGCGCCCCCGGCCAGCCATACAATCAGAACATTCGTATCCATATACCGCACTCCTTATGATGTGACCGCACGAGACCATCCCGTGCGATTTTTTCAGAAGAGAAACACGCCTACCAGCGACAATACGGCATATGTCTCAGGCATGGCAGCCGCCACTATCCCGTTGGCCAGGGTGTTGCGATCCTCGGCTATGGCCCTGATGCCTGCTGCGCAGACCCTGCCCTGCCATATCGCGCTCAAGAAACAGGCTGTTCCGACCATGAGGAGCATATAGCCCACGCCGGGCTCCACGCCGAGCAGGGGCCGTTTGAGCATTGCGGCCACGAGCGTGTAGATGCCCTGCGTGCTGGGGGCGATCGCCAGCGGCATCACGCCGTAGAAGCGCTGTTTCCCTGCGCCCATGGAGGCGGAAAACGAGACGGCCAGCCCCCACGCTGATCCGGAAAGCCCCAGGCCGATACCGAAGTAAAAAAACAGCCTCTCCAACACAAAGGCATCCATGCGCTGCTCCTTTTCATTTGGGGCTGCGGTACATAATGCCGAGCCCATGATTTGTAAACGGATTTATCAAACCCCCTGCGCCTCCAGACGAAGGGGGGAATACGGTTCGCCGTCCAACATGGCGAATTTGGGCATGGCTTCCACCGCATGGAGCCTTGCCGAATGCACCAGCGAACCCACGATGCCGATCACCAGGTTGAAAAAGTGGCCGATCACGAGCATCGCAAGCGCCGCGATCGGGCCCAGGATCGGGCCGACCGAGCCGGCGTCCCTTGCCAGCATGTTCACCACAGACGCGATCGAGCAGGAGGCGAGCCCCAGGCCGAAGAGCCTGGAATAGGACATCACGTCGCCCAGGAGCCCCACGTGCCCGTACAGCCCCCACATGCCGAGTCCGAATCTGATCAAGGGATTCTTCGCATTCGAGGAGAAGACGAGGACCGCCAGTATCCCAACGCCGAACACGACCTGCCAGGCGGGGAGTTTTGTGACGAACATCACGCCGCCGATCAGGATACAGAGAGACCCTGTCTTCACGATCCTCCCGCTCCACGTGTGCGCGCCCACGATCGCGAGGATGAGGGCGATCGATATGTGCACTACGCCCAGGCCCATGGCTATCTTGAAGAAGAGCATGGGGTCGCCTATGCCCGGCGCCACCTTGAGCAGAATGGTCTCTCGGCCGAACGGCCATGCGCCGAACAGAGACCCGGTGAGCGCGCCCCACATCATAGTCGCAACGCCGAAGAGCAGGGTCATCCTCAATGCCACGATCGCCTGCGGAAATTTCCTGAGCAGCGCCTTCTTGAATATCATGGCGGCTATGATCATGGCGGCGCCATAGCCGACGTCGCCAAGACAAATGCCGAAAAAGAGCATCATGAATGGGGCGAAGAACATCGCAGGGTCCACGCCGCGGTACTCCGGAAAGCCGAGCAGGTGGAGCAGCGGCTCGAACACGCGCACGAGCCATGGATTTCTGGTCAGCACCGGCGGGGTTTCCTCGGGCAGGGGATCTCGCACGCCCACGACCACCGGGACCGCAAAGCGCGCTGCCGCTTCCTGGACGGTCGCTGCGCTCTCCGCAGGGATCCATCCCTCGAAGGCCATAACCGCCTCGTCCCTGAAGGCCCTTTCGTGAGCGCGCTGGAAGTCGTACTCCCGCTTCGCCTTCGCATGCAGGGTCTCGAGCTCATCGCGATGCACTGCCGCGACCGCCAGGCGCTCGAGCAGGCCGTCTCTGGTCATCGAGAGCTCATCGCGCCTGGCCCGCATGGCGAAGAGCGAAGAGCGCGGCATCTCCAGCGCCGCAGCACCCGCGATCTCCACCTTTTTCACGCAAGAGGCGGTGACGAAGAGGACCTGCCTGCCGTTGCCCACGATCTTGGACACGACCCCGGCCGGGATATCGAGGGACTCGAACTCCTTTGCAGGCGCGCTCCATGCCTGGATGAATACGCCCTCCTCCGCGAGCTCTTCCACGTCGTGCGGCTCGAATTCGCCGAACGCGGACGCGTAGGCCATGTCCCTCTCGACGGAGACCAGTTTGTCGCTCGTGGATCTGAGCTCGCCGATCCATGACTCTATCTCATCAAAGGACGGCGCCTCTCTCCTGCCCGCATCTTCGACGATCGGAAAATCGCGAGAACGTATCTCGTGCAACACCTGCCTCTGGATATTGAGCCTGTGTTCGAGCTGCGCCGCAGCGATCGACTCGCCGGGCTCGGCGATATGCTCTGGATGCAGCACGCCCAGCTTCTGGACCATGCGCATGAGAGAGTCGCCCTCTCTGGCGAGGGTGAGAAACGTCACGCGTTTCATTTTGACTATGGCCATCTCTATCCTTGATCAAGCGCTCTCGAACGATTCCTGTTTCCCGAGCAACGAGGCCTGCGCTA
>JBAZOP010000077.1 GCA_041648665.1 bacterium
CTCGCGCTGCGGTTCGCCGAGGCGGGGCAACGCGTTCTGTACTTCACGATCGAGATGCTCAACGAGGAGCAGGTTCTGCGCGCGCTGTTCAACCGAGCCAAGGTTGGCATGTGGCGCATGAAGAAGGACAAGCTCTTCAAAGAGCACTGGGACAAGCTCACGGTGGCCGCAGCCGACCTGGCTAGGTTGCCGCTCCACTTCGATGAGGCGGTCGGCCTGACCGACGCCGACATTGAGCGCCGCGTCATCGAGCACAAGCAAGAGCACGACGGTGATCTCTTCTGCGTCGTTGTCGATCACACCCTGCTCGTGCACGGCGCGAATCAACGTCAACCGCGTCGCGAGCAGCTCAACGGCATCATCGAGACTTTGAAGAACATCGCCAAGGAGCAGAACGTGTGTGTGCTCGCGTTGGCGCAGATGAGCCGGACGCTCGAGGCGCGCACCGTGAAGGACAAGCGCCCGCAGATGTCGGATCTGAAAGAGACCGGCGCGTTTGAGGAGTTCGCCGATGCAACCCTGCTGCTCTATCGCGAGGATTACTACCACTACGGCGAAGCGGCCTACAAGCGCGACAACGTGCTCGAAGTGCTGATCCCCAAGATCCGCAGCGGAGCGGCGGCAAAGGTTGAGCTGGAGTTCATCGGATCGCAATGCCGGATTGAACCGCCGCCCAACGACGAGCCAGAGGACGAAGAAACAGAGCCGGAAGGCCCCACTCCCGTCCGCGACTACAACGAACCGAGGGACGACTGATGCCCGGCTCTACTCGCCAGCAGCGCGCCCACCAGGGCCGACAGACCGGCACCGGCAGCAAGAGCAAGCGCGTTGGGCCGGCGGTCGAGGCGCGCACCCACGATCGTGATTGTGCCCGCTATGAAAAATGCCTCGAGGATGTGCTCAAGGCGAACCCCCGCGCAACCCACGTCTGCAGCTTCCCCTGCGGCCGGTTTGTCGCGTTCGAGTCGCACGCGGTACCTGTCCAAGGATCGCCCGCGGCTCTGTGTGTGGAGGAAGCGTCGTGAATCATCCCACGCTCCCAGGCATCCCGAAGCGCGCTCGGTTCAAGCTCCGTGGCCCGCTCGAGGCCGACATCCAGGCGGCCACGCTCCGGTGCCTCGGCGTCGAGCTCGTGCGCCTGGTGGTCGACCGCAAGACCAACCGCAAGAAGCTCGTTCACACCGGCCTTTTCGTATCTCGCGACCGCAAGGCCTACTACTGGCGCGCGAACAGCGGCCGGAAGCTGTACGACTACACGACGGCCACTGGCCAGACGGGCAAGGGCATGTTCAGGGGCGCCCCGAAGGGGACCGCCGACATCCTCGGCGTGTGCTGCGGCGTGCCGATGGCGTTTGAGATCAAGCGCGACGACGACGAGCAGCAGACCGCGGAGCAGCGCGAGTGGCAGGCGATCCACGAGGCGGCCGGCGGGCTCTACTGGGTAATCCGATCCCCGAGTCAGGCAATGGCAGCGGACCAGGAAGTTCGCAGAGCGAGGGCAGCATGAACCCGGGCAACCTCATTCCGCTTCTCTTCCTGGTGTTGCTGTTTGGCGCGCTGACGTTTCGACTCGGACAACTGAACCCGACGTGGCCGAAGCTATGGAGGAAGCCATGACCCGCACCCAGCGCGATCGGTGGCAGGAGAGTCTGCGCGCGATCGAACGCGAGCGCGAGGTGATGGCGCACGAGCTGGAGCTTGCGTGGCTGCAGCACCAGCGGGACATGCGCGAGACGGGAAGCCGTCTGCTCACCGGACCGATCCACAACCCGGCGGCCGGAATCACCGGCAGGAGGAATCCGTGACCCCCAACGACTACACATCAGTCTTTGTCCCCGTCGGTATCGATCTGGATCGGGTGAAGACCATCGAGTTTGACGCGCCCGACCCCGCCGTCATGGAGGAGCGCATCGACTTCATGCCCTGGACGAAGCCGGACTTCTGCAAGTGGCTCGTGGGGCAACTGCGCGCGCACTTCTACGAGTACGGGCGCTATCCCGCGACGCTGCGGGTTCTGCGCTGTTGTGTGGAGCGGGTGACACGGGTGATTGCCGAGGTCCAGATCAAGATCGATCCGCCTTGCGAGCAGGGTGACAAGCTGATCGCCGCGTGGGCGGCTCTGAAAGTCGAGGCGCTGCCATGAGAATCCGTATCCCAACCGTAGAAGAACTCAACGGTCCGCGAACCGAGCCAAAGCCCGGCTGGCCCACATACCGGCTCTCCCCTGGGCTTGAGAATTGCGAGGTCACCGACGACGACGGCAAGCCGCTCACCATGGTCAAGTCGATCGACATCCGTATGCGCTGCGGCGAGCCCATCGTTGCCACGATCGAGCGGTTCGACGTGAGCGGGGACATCACCGCGATTCAGGCCGAGCGCGGCCCTGACCCTTACGCGGAGGGCAATCGGCACGCGCTCATCCAGATGGCGGGCCACCTGATCGCCGAGTTGGGCGCGACCGAGAGCACCCCATCGCTCGCTTCGCTGATGCTGCGGGCCCAGAAGGAACGGCTGGAGACCGTGTCGGCGCTGCGTCGGCTCTGCGCCCGGCACGGCGACAACGACTGGCCCGATGACCTGTACCTTCCCGACGTCATCGAGAAGCACATTCCGTGGGGCGCCACGGTCGAGGCGCTTGCTCTGGAGGCCCTTCGCACGATCGCGCGCGCGGTCGACATCGAATGCGCCGAGGGCGAGATCGTGAGCACGAAGGCGATCGTGGATCGGATCGAGGCGATCAAGGTGAAGCCGTGACCCAGAGCAACGACATCGCTCTCCCGCCGATGAGCCGTGAAGCGAAGCGGATGCTCGTCGTGGCGTACGACCTAGCAGACGGCAGCACCGAGAAGCCGTTCACCACCGAGGCGCTCGATGCGCGCTGCGATGCTCTCGGCGTCTACACGATGACCGACGAGCAGTTTGGGGCCTACGCGCTTGGAGTGAAGGAACGCGTTGCTGCCCTGCGGAAAGCGAGCCTGTCATGACTGCCCCGATCGAGACCTTCGAGCCCTGCACCGCCCCGGACGTACCGCCCGACGCGAGGTTGGAGCGGATCGAGCGACGGCAACGGGTGCTCGCGGTGGCGCTGTTGGCCGTGATGGGCGCCGGGTGGAGGCCAGACGTCCAGGACCCGATCCGCAACGAGTGGGGAGACGAGTTGCGATGAACCCCACGTGGTCGCAAGGCGAGGAGTTCATCGACGGCGTGCCGATCGGCCCGATCGAGTCGGTGTCGTTCGAGGCGGATCGATTCAACGACATCGCAGAGACGCAGACGATCGAGGGGACGCTTCGCATCCCGATGTCGTTCCACACAGTGATCACGTTCCCTGTCAGCAAACGCGCGGGTCGGCGTCTGTCCCGCATGTTCGACACCGCCGCCCCACTGCGCCAACTGCGGCACGTTCGACGCGGCTGCGGGCCGGGAGGGCACCGGAACTCGCGGCTGTCACGACGGCTCGAGCGGGTGTTGTTCCCGATCGCGTTGGCCCACATGATCGCGCAGCAGCACGCGGAGCGAGAGGCGCTTCGGCGGTGGTGTCTGGCTGCGCAGGCCCGCGCCATGGAGGCGGCCGTGCAACGCGACATCGACGCACGCGCCGCGGGAGGCCCGGCGCCGACGGTTCAGATCGAGACCGAAGGGAGCGGAGGGTGATGGACAAAGACTTCGTGATTCTGCGCCACGTCCGGCGCGGAGGGTTGGAAGGCAAGCCCGGCGACGAGTTCACCCCGTGGCCGATCGCCGTCTGGCACCTGGGGTTCTCCATCGGACACATGGCTCTGCCCGACAGGAAGGCCGTTTCCACCAGCTACTGCCTAGACGTGGAACTGGTGCGCTGCGAGACGCGCGAGCAAGCGGAGGAGATGATTCCACCCCTCGACGCGAGCACGCCCGTCTGTCGGCACACGGTCGCGCGCCTCTCGGAACTGCGTTTCGATGTGGCGATCCACGATCACTATGACGCAACGACGCACGTCCAATGCGAGGGAGCGCCGTGGGAGCAGGCCCTCACGATGTACCTGGCCTGCCAGGGGCTGGTAGCGCTCAACAACGGCATGTTCTTCGCCGCGGAGTTCGGTGTCACAAGCGACGAACACCGGGCCGACTACTGGAAGAAGCGCGTCGACGAGATCAACATCGCCGCGGGGCGGCTGAACAGGAAACGGTGACGCCATGAAGCTCCCTCCCGACGTTGCGGAGGCCATTGCCCGAATGCCCGAAGTGTTCGCAACCAACACCGGGGACACCGGGGGCTGGGCGAACGACACGGCTGACGACGGCTACCCCGACGGAATGCGCTGGACCATCAGCGACGATCCGAAGCGCGACGGTTGGAACACCGACTGCGGCTACAACGGATACGGCCTGACCAAGCAGCGGGCCGAGGACATCGCCACGATCCTGAACTGGGCGCGGTCGATAGCGGCTGAGGGGAGCGGTGGATGATGGCCGACATCCCCAAGATCAACATCCACGTCATGGAGCGCCCCGCCGAGACGCTCGAATCCGTCCTCGACTCCTACACCGGCGCCTCGGTGCGCCTGAACCCCGACGGCACCATCCACGACACCGACCGGCGCCGCATCGACGAACAAATCAAGCAGTGGGGCGTGCGGCTCGGCGAGTGCCCGGATCTTCGCAATCGCAATGCCATCCTACCGATCGTCCCCCTGGAGGAAGCCATGCCGGAGTCGAGTGACCTGTCCGAACTCATCGAGCACGTGAAGCGCCGCACGCCGGTCTTCTTCGACGGCAAGCCATACGAGATAGTGCGGCTCGAGGAACGCGAGGATCGATGCGTGCTCACGTGCGTCCGCTACGACGGAAGAGAAACCGTGGTGTGCAGGTCGAACACGCACCGGATGGCGATCCGCCTGGTGGCTCGGGAGTACGCGAGCCGGCTCGACATCACGCTCAAGCCGGGCTGGACGTTCGGGCTGCAGCGTGTCGCCAACGAAACCTCGATTTTCTTCCGGGGAGCGGACGTGGTTCGCACGCAGGATGTTCAATTCAACGTGCCGGACGGCTACGTGGCCGGCGAAGTGCTGGGAGGCTGAGATGGGAAGCAACGGCGTATTCGCAGACATGGCGGAGACCGAGGGCGAGTGCAGGAAACTGCGCGAGGAACTCTCCGCAACCAAGAGCGAACTGCAGCGCATCAGGGATGGGCAGAAAAGTGAGCGTGCTCAGAGGCCGTTCTGCTGGGTGGGAGGCGAGGCACTCAGGAAGCTCGGAGACGAGGGCGCGTGCTTCAAGCTGTACCCCGCCAAGCCACTGGGCTTCCGGGCCGATGAGATCGGCTGGGTGCCGCTGTTCACCGGGCCGCCCGACACGATGGCGATGATCGCCAAACTCGCAACCGAGCACGAGGCCATGAGCAAGACCCTCACTGAGGCGCAGGACGCCGGCACCAAGCTCGCGGAGGAGAAGCGCAAGCTGGAGGCCGAGCTCGCCCAGGAGTCCGCCAAGGTCGGGGAGCTGCAGACGGGGCTCGACGCCATCCAGGCGCAGCACGACAAGATCATGGCCGACATGCGCGCCGTGCGGGATCGCGCCACGCCGGCCGACATGCCGGAAGCCGAGCGAGCGAAGCTCACGCTGTGGGACGCGGTCGTGCGGTTGGATGAGCGGCGCAAGGGGCTGCAAGACGAGAATGAGCTGCTCAAGCAGGACCGCCAGATTCTCGCCGATGGCGTCACCGCCCTCGGCGGTTCGATTGGCTTGGGGCCGGGAGGACACGTCCGCTGCACGACGCGACCGTTCTCGACTACGACCGTCCGGCCTCAACGGCAGCCGACGCTGGCCGAGGCAACCGCGTGGCTCGACGAGCATTACAACCACGAATGGGGCGGCCGTGGAGACGACATGGTCTACCGCGCCGAAACCAAGTCCTCCTACGTCGTCCGCCCTACGCGCGAGGACGCGGTTGTGGCTCTCGCAATGCTGCTGGGGTGGCCCCGTCCTGCCCCTTCCGTGCCCCGCCCTGACGCCAAGGCGCCACCGGACGGCTCCCAGGCTGCGGCGGGGGAGGCGACGCGCCAGGGGGCAACGTCGCAGTTCAAGACCCTCATCATCGGCGCCTCGCAGCAGCCGGACATCGTCCACGCGACCGGCCGAGTCGGGGGCAAGTTTGGCCGGCGAACGATCACGATCGGGCACGCCGACCCGGCCTGGAGCGGACTCTACCGCAAGGTCGAGAAGCCGGAGCCGGACGGGTGCCCGATGCCGGCTTCAGGGTCGAAGGATTGGCGATGGAGCATCGATCGCACAGGCACCTTCTCGGATGGCGAGCTCAAGGTCATGTACTGCCAAGTCGAGGCACCCGAGGACATCGGCTCGACGCTCTGGCGCTGGCTCTTCATGAACGGGAACACACTTCTTTCGTCTGGACATCGCAGGACTCGAACCGGAGCGATGCGCGCAGCCGAGAGATCGGCGCGCGTTGAATGGCGCATTCGCAACCAACAGAAAGGAACACCATGAACGATCCAATCCAGTTTCTCGCAGGAGCCGTCGCAGTGACGCTCGCGGTCGCGGTCTCGATCCACCCGGCCGGCGGACCCGGCACCATCACGACGGGCGACATCGCCGGCTGGGGTCTTCGCAAGATGGGGGCGATCGAGATCGACATCCCCGGCATTCTCAACTCGGGCGTGCGTGGGCTCGCCAACACGGCGTTTGCTCTGCTGGCCAAGCGGTTCGAGGAATGAGCACGATCGATCTGAGCGACGAGGCGAGGACGGGCATCGTCGACCTGCTCAACGAACTGCTCTTGCTCGACCCCGTCGCGATTGCGGCGTTGGTCGAACACCGGGTCAGTTGCAACAAGGCGCTGGCAGATCACCCCACCGTGCAGGTCCGCGCCTTGGGGTGCGAGACTTACACGATCAGCCTGCTCGGAATCATCAACGGGATCGCTGGAACGCAGCCGGAGGGCGCAAGACACCCGGGCTGGGGATTCATCGCGGGTGAGTTCGGGGAGGTGAGCGGGAAGCTCATTCGGTTCGTGAGGATCGACGGAAAGGCTGGGGACCATGGCTGAGATGACGCCGGGCGAGCGAGCAGAGGACGACGAGCGGGCAGCCAACGCGGCAGAGCGCAAGGCGATGACCAAGGAATGTCTCGGCTACGAGATGCGTCGCTACAAGGCCAAGGCGGAAGCCGCGGAGCACTACATGAAAACGGCTGAGCACATCGAGAGGCTCTTCCGTGCCCTCGCCAAGTTCGCGGTGAAGCTGGCCGGAGGTGAGCCGGTATGAGCGGCTCATTCAAGGGCAATCCGTCCGAGCCGTGGCGCGACGCGAAGCAGTATTCGATCGAGGCCAATGGATGGGCCGGACACTTCGCCGGCATGGCATCGCGCGGCAAGACGCTCGGCGAGTTCGTGGACATGCTCGACCATCGCCATCCCGATCTGACGTGGGAGGTACGCTCGCGGGCCAGCATCCGAGGAACGCATCTTGTTGTGATCGAGGGTCTCCGGTGGGGGCAAGCGGTCGTGCCTGGTGACGATCTGGTGCTGGCCGAGATCGATCGGCTCGACGCGGAGAAGCGGTGCAAGAAGGCGAGCAAGGGTCTCGACGACAAAACCAAGACCGAGGCCCTCGCGCTCGCGAGCGAATACCTCGCATCGCCGGACGCAAAAGATTTCGAGCCCGAGCGCTGGCTCATCTTCAAGCGCCAAGACCAAGGATGGGAAGTGCCATGACCCTCGCCATCGACGCCCTGCAGATCGCCCTGAACGGCTGGATCGGTGTGAGCCAATGGCAGCTCACCGACAAGGGCTGGCTTCGGGTCGTGTTTCGCTGCAGGCGCGTCGATGGCAGCTTCGCGGGTCGCGTACAGGAGGCGCCGAGAGCATGAGCGACCATTGCCAAATCTGCGGCAGACGCTTGAGCAACCCGGTGAGCATCGCGAACCACGCGGGGCCCGTCTGCCATCCCCGCTCCCGCTCGCTTCGGCTGGGCAGGCGCCGGGCACGGAAGCCGAGAAAAGGGCAGTTGGAGCTGTTCAAGGAAAGGGACGGTGCAGAATGACACAGGTGAATCCAATGGCAAGCAACGAGCTTGAAAACTTGGCTCGCAGGATCCGCGCGGCGAAGCGTGAGGGCGAGGCGTGGCCGATGATCGTCTACGAGGACATCCTGACCATGGCCGATCGTTGGGACATCGTTGGCCGTGGCAGTGGACACAAGACTTTCAACGCGTGGCTGGTCGCAGAAGTGACCGACCGGAGCTGGAGCCTCGGGAAGTTCAAGTTCGTCCGCGACGTGGTCGGGAAGCTCGGGGAGCATGTGCGCAGGACGTGGCAATGGCTCGCGGCGCAATGGGCCTACAACAACCTATCGGACGAAGAGCTGAAGATCGTCCGGGACTCCTACACGATGTGGCTCCAGAAGCAGCACCACGGCCATCCGCTGTCGCGCGGGATGCTGCAACGTCACGTCCGCGAGATGCGGGCGGGCAAGAAGGCGGAGTGAACCCTGTCGGTGACAACGAATGGCGGAAAGCGGGCGACCGACCACGAGGATAACGAGCGATGTCTAGCGCGCGGGATAGCTCAATGACGACGATGCCGCTGGAGCGAGTGAAAGGGATCGATGACAACGAAGCTCACGGAGTGGGCGAGCGCGATGAATGACAACGACATCGAAGGAGCGGGCAAAAGGAGTCGAGGACAACGACCATGTCCAAGCGAGCGGTGACACCCCAGGACAACGAGGCAGATCAAGTGAACGGAGGCTGAGACCATGACGATGCAACAGGTAGAGACGATTGGGCGCGACGAACTGAAGGCACTGACCGACGACGAGATCGCGGAGGCAATCGCCAAAGCAGAAAAGACCCGGCGCAGCTACGAACGCGAGAAGCGCATGCGGGCGACGCGGCTGCTCAAGCTGGCACCTTACAGCGACAAACCGCAGACGGCGCTACAACTGCTGGCGCGCGAACACTGGCGACTTGTGCAGCACAGCGTGCGGCTGTCGAACGCGATCTGCGACAAGAAGGTCATGCGTGGTCCGGACAAGGGCAAGGTCATCCCGTGCATGCTGCCGGAGGACGTGAAGGCCGATCAGAAGCTCATGGCAGAGGGGGTCAAGTCGCGGGCCGACAAGATGCAACCCGTCATTGAGGCGCAGTTGGAGTTGATGGAGGTCTACCGCGTCTTCTTGCGCGACGTGTTCGGGTGCGGGTCGGTCGTTGCCGGGTACCTGCTCAGCGAGATCGACATCCGGCGCGAGGGGCTCAAGCCGTCCGGCGTCCGGCGCTACTGCGGGTACGCGGTCATCGACGGCAAGGCCGAGCGCCCGCGCAAGGACAACCAACGCTGGATCCCGGCCGAGCAGGCGCGCAACCGCGAGCCTCACCCGCTCAAGGAACTCGACGAACGCGAGACGGACAGCGGAACCGAAGTTCTGGTCAAGATGCCACTCTGCTACAACGCCATGCTCAAGTCGCGTCTGTGGCAGATGATGACGGCCATGCGTAGGAATGCCAGCAAGTGCACGAACAACGCACCATACGGCGTCACGAACAAGTATCTGGAGGTCTGGTACAACGCGAAGCGCGCCGCGCAGACGATGCAGGGGATGAAGCCGGGCAAGGCCGACTCCAAGGGCATGCGCAAGGCCGTGGACCTGTTCTTGCTCGACCTGTACACGGTTTGGCGCAGCATCGAAGGGCTCGACGTGTGGCCCTCGTACTACGACTCCCGGCGCGGATTCGAGCACGGCGGGATCCCACTGCACGAGCAGGGGCCTCGCAGGTTCTCAACCGAGGCGGCGCTGCAGATGGTCGGAGACTTCAAGACGACTCCGCTGCCGGAGAAGCGCAAGTGGACGATGGCATCGGATGAGACGGAGCCGGAGGACGTGCCGGAAGAGTGAGCGCGCAGGCGTGATGACGACGACAAACCGAGAGCGAGCGGAGCACCCGAAGGACAACGGTTGAGCACGAGCGAGCGCAGACGATCGATCAACGATACACCCAGAGCGAGCGAGAAGCCGCGATGAAAACGAGTCCGGATAAGCGGGCGGTGAGCTTCGATGGCAACGATGCGTGCGGAGCGAGAGGCCAAGGGGAATGGCAACGGGTTCAAATGATCGGGCGGTGTCGACGAATGACAGCGGAATTGAACGAACGAGCGAGTAGCACCGATGATAACGGCGGGGCAAGAGCGAGCGAATGGATCGGATGACGACGATGGCCGGTGAGTGGACGACGGGACCCGATGGCAACGGTAAGCCGCGAGCGAGCGGGCATGACGAAGGACGACGATGTTTCATGAGCGAACGCGGCAGGGTAAGGACAACGAACGTTCGAGAGTGGGCGAATACCCGAGAGGACAACGAGTGCGAGCGAGTGGGCGATACCCCTCGACAACAACGGATCCTTCAGAGCGGGCGACAAGTCACGATGATAACGATCGAGCAAGAGCGAGCGATGGGTCGCGATGAAGACGAAGCAGGGCGAGCGGGCGTTGGAAGGGAATGACAACGAGCATGGTCGAGCGAGTGACGATGCACCATGACAACGAGTTGCGAGAAGCGAGCGGCACCCGATAATGACAACGAAGCATCCAGAGCGAACGCAGGAGGGGCATGATAGCGGTTCAAGTCGAGTGGGCGAATCCTGTGGATGACAACGACACACGAAAAGCGAGTGAGAGCTGTTGATGACAACGAAGCACTGGAAGCGAGTGACATAGGTGGATGATAACGGTTGGGTTGGAGCGAACGATTCGGCGGGATGAAAACGAGCGTCTTCAAGTGAGCGACTGTCCGTGATGAAAACGAGTCCCGATAAGCGGGCGAGACCTCGTGAGGATAACGAATGCTGTCGAGTGGGCGAGAAAGATCAATGACAAGGAGCCCAGAGAAGCGAGCGCAGCGCACACAAGGACAACGGGCCGGGAAGAGTGAGCGTTCACCCGAAATGAAAACGATGATCAGAGAGTGGGCGAACCGACCAAATGACAACGACGCTTGTCGAGCGCCCCGGAAAGAAGAACCCATGACCCTCAAGAAGCAACCACCCAAGCCCGAACGCATCACCGCCCGGCTGACGGTCGAGGAACTGGCGATGCTGAATGAACTCGTCAACGCCACGGGGCTGGCGGCCTCCACCCTGATCCGGTCGCTGATCCGAAAGGAGCACGCGGGCTCGAAGCACAGGGCCATAACGGGGTGCGGCAAGACGGACGTTGAACTCGCGGCGCTCATCACCTCGAAGGGAGGTGGACCGGACCAAGCCGCCTGAACGCGAAAGGCCCCGGGTTGCCGCCCGAGGCCCTCGACATCCGCCGCGCTCCCCAGCCCGGCTCTGTTCTTGGGATACAACGCCCAGGACGGACAAGTCAACCCCCGAGCTGGCCTCGGAGGAAGGGAGCGCGGATGATTACGCCAGACCAAGAGAACGACCTGCACCGATTCTTCAACGGCTCGCTCGCGGCGGCGATGGGGATCAAGTCCGCGATGGGTGGGCAGATCGACGCCGCCAAGCTCGGGCGCGGTCGAGACGACGCAACCCGGGACGACGGCGACGATCGGATCCTTGAGGCTTCCTGGGAGTACGGCCACATCGAAGCAACCCTGCGGACGCTGAGCGACGGGGACCGACGGGTGTTGCGTATGGTCTATGAGCCCCTGACGACTGGGGAGACCGACCGCCTCGAAACCTTCGGCGTCAACGCCAGGATCGCGGTGGTGATGTTCGGTAACGACAGGCCCCGGCTCGTAGCCCTGTGCCGCCGCGCCAAGACGGGCAAGGACGGCTCGAAGCAGGAAGCCATGGCCCTGCTGTGCGGGTTGGTCTGGCAGGCCGCCACGAGGGCGCAGCGGGCCAAGGAAGCCTACTCGGTGGCAGCGTCCAACCGTGTGCGTGGCAGCAGGCCCTGGTACGTGCCCGGGTCGAGGTTCTCCAGCCGGAGCGCAGCATGAGTCCGGCGCGCAAGAGGCTCCCGCCCGTGTTCGGAACCGCAGAGCTCGCGGAGTTCCTGAACTGGCCCACGCACCGGGTGCGCCGGTGGTGCCTGCGCAACGGGATCGGCAGACAGGCGGCAAGGCACCAGCGGCTGGAGATCACCTACTCGCAGATCCTCGATCGGGCGCCGGACGTGTACTACGCCCTGCTGGCCGCCGGTGCCATGGACGCCACGACGCGAGCGAGACCGGCGACGCTGGACAACGAACAGGATGAGTCGTGAACCCTGGAAAAGGTGATCGGGAACGACACCGAAGGACACCGGGGTAGCAGGAACGACACCGATCACCGATCATGGGTAGGAGCCCCGTCGCAGAGACGTGCGCGCTCCCCAGGGTCCGCCCGCACCCCTGCGCACAGCGTGGAAAGCGCGGCACGACTTGGCCCCCGCCGTGGGGCCGTGAGCCGGGACACCTCCTCCCCGGCTCAGAACCTGCCTTACCAGCGGGACGCGGCCCCGGAAGGGCTTCCATGGCAACCCCCAAATTCGATCGAGACCGCGCGATCCGCATCGTCGTGGACGCGGTGCAGATGGGGGATGCGCAGGCTTGCGCATTTCACAAGGTGGCGCTGCGAACGCTGCAATCGTATCGAAAGCGGCTCGCTGGCGACCCTGAGCTTGCACAAGCACACGCGGTCAAGAAAGAGCAGGACACCCTTGAATGGGACGCGCAACGCCGCGCGTTTCTGGCTGAGGGGTTCGCGAAGATCCGGGAACTGATCAAGAACGCCGACCTGAAGAACCTGCGGGACGTGGTCGGCGCGTTGAAGATCGCCGGCGAACTGCAGGTGACGGTGGACACACTACATGTCAGCCCTGGAGCTAATCAGCAAAGTCCAAAGGCTGCAGAAGCTTCAGGCGGCTCGGGCGAAGCTGCTGGCGAAAGCGCTCCCGCCGTCCACTGAACCCGCTCCCGACCCCGTCGACTTCGCGCGATCGATCGGCATTGAACCCGACCCGTGGCAGGCGGACGTGCTTCGCACCGGGTCCAAGCGCGTGCTGCTCAACTGCAGCCGGCAGAGCGGCAAGAGCACGACCGCGGCCGTCAAGGCACTGCACCGCACGGTGTTCTTTCCGAAGTCGCTGGTGCTGCTCGTGAGCCCGTCGTTGCGTCAATCGTCGGAGCTGTTCCGAAAGGTCTCCGAGGGGCTCGATCGGATGGGCGAAAAGCCTCCGACCGATGAGGACAACAAGCTCTCGGTGGCGTTCCAGAACGGCAGCAGGATCGTTTCCCTTCCAGGTTCCGAGGCCACCATTCGCGGGTTCAGTGGCCCGGCGCTGATCATCGAGGACGAAGCGAGCCGCGTGCCGGACGCCCTTTACCATGCGCTGCGCCCGATGCTCGGCGTTGGGGTTGGTTCCCTCTGGTGCATGTCGACACCGTTCGGAAAGCGCGGTCACTTCTTCGAAGCCTGGATCGGTAAGAACGCGTGGGAGCGCGTGGAGATCCCTGCGACCATGTGCCCGCGCATCACGGCTGAGTTTCTCGAAGAAGAGCGATTGAGCATGCCGGACTGGTGGTTCTTGCAGGAATACATGTGTGAATTTGGCGACACCATCGACGGGATGTTCACGCACGATCAGATCATGGACGCGCATTCCGACGACGTTCAGCCGCTGTTCGACGGCGCAACGACCGCGACAAGCGATGGCGTTATCCCGCTGTTTGGTGGCGGCTGATGTCGCG
>JBAZOP010000078.1 GCA_041648665.1 bacterium
TCAGATGCACGGGAAGCGCGTGGTGCGCCTGGAGGATGTGAGAGGGGAAGGGGTTGTCGAGGCAGATGCGTTTATCACCAACAAGCCGGGTGTGGTCTGTCACGTGCGCAGCGCAGACTGCGTGCCCATACTCATCGCCGACGCAAAGGGGCGCGCGATCGCGGCAGTGCATGCGGGTTGGCGCGGGACTGCGCTCAATGTCGTGGCCGAGGCGCTGAAAGAGATGACGCGCGCTTATGGCACTGATCCCGCGGACTGCGTCGCCGCGATCGGTCCCTGCATCTGCGGCGCGTGCTATGAGGTGGGTCGCGAGGTCGAGGAGGCCATGGCTGCTCTGGGGCTCGGCGACTCGTGGCGTGCGGGTTCCAATCGTGCGGATCTGCGTCTAGCTAACGCGGCCCTGCTGGAAAGGGCCGGGGTCCTCCGATCGAACATCGAGATCCTCAAGGAGTGCACCCGCTGTGACACCCGCTTTGCCTCGTTCCGCCGTGATGGCGGTCTGGGGCGCCAGGTCAATTTCATCGCAATAATCAATGATTAGCGCCTTCTTCCTAACCCTCTCCCCTCGAGGGAGAGGGGAGGGTGAGGGGCAAATTTGTCCCATTTTTCGGTTGCCTACAGCCCCTCCGATAATGTACAAATCGCGCATTATACGACACCCTTAATAAGGAAAGGACTTGTATATGACCGCCATAACGAACGCAGTGATGACGCCGAACGCATTCATGTTTCAACTCGGCCAGGCCTGCCCGCACCTCGGGACATGGCCGAGCTGGATCTCCCCGGGGACTGGAAATTTCGGATATCAATTCGTTGGGGATGATAGGCCTCGGAATGATGGATTCTTCAGCATAAAGGGCGAAATTGTCGAACGCTCAAGGTATCGAAAGATCTACAATTACGCCTCTATACCGCACTTAGGCCTTGAAGCGGTCAGGGTACTCGACACGCCGTTTCTTGATGACGCGGGAACTCTGGAGTATTTTGTTCATAAACCATTGAAGAACATGGTCCCTGATCTGCGAGGACGCCTAGACCAGGAAGCGACGTCGGGCCGCCTGAATTCGAGCCAGCTGAAAGAGATATTCGAAATGGAAGAGACGACCGTGATGGATGCTGTCAGAAGGATCCTCGATGGCAGCGATAGTTTGCGTCCTGCGGTGTCGTGGTTTGCAGAGGCAGCGCTCAGCTATGGGCAACAGGCTGAGATCTTCCTCACGGGCGGTGATGATCTGCAGACGGCAGCGAGCATAATAGGTGCGGTCGTGCTCTTCAATGCCCTTGGGAGCGGTGATAAATCCGCCAATGTAGAGGCGCTCAGCAAGGCGGTAAGAATTCTGAATTCAAATAGTCTTTATGCCTCCTTGGCCTTTGCCCTCGGGTTGAAGGCTGATCATTATGAAAAAATGGACGAGGATGCTGCCAGAAATGCGCACGAGGAGGCGGCGCAGACATGGCTGAAATCAGTCGATTTCTACTGGAGCGAGAGGCCTGCTCGCGTCATCTCCATCCGCTATGGCCTCGAGGAGGCGCTCCAGAGCGGCAAGCTGTATTTGATTGATGAATTCCACATCAAAGCGGCCGACCATCACACGCAGGAGAAAAACAACAATCTCGCGGCTGAAGAGTTGCTCAGGGCAGCACAGGCGCATCTTGAAAGGACGGTCGCTCCAGGGCATGGGGCGTCTGTGGAAGAGGAGACTAACTGGGCCGCCGTAGAAGACCGCCTGCGCCACGCATATCAGCGGCTCCAGGACAGTCAGGTTCCGCACCCGGATATAAACCTTTCAGCGATCAAGAGGCTCAAGGATATCGCCTACGAGATGCCTACTGGCAAAAGGGGTAAATGATCATGGTCAACATAACGAACGCAGTGATGACGCCGAACGCATTTGGTCGGCAATTCAGAACCCTCATGCATGATGTCCCGCTGTTTCCGGTCAGGATGGGAAAAAGCGGCATAGTCTTCGGCGCGGATGAGGGTGCGGTCATCGGCAATAGGGTAGAGCCGCTCGTCGGCATAGGTGGCAAGAGGGATTTCTTCAAGCGAGTTCAGGGTGTGATGCCGGCAGGGGAGGCCAAGAGAGACTCGCAGATCTTCAATGCCGCGGCGCGACTCGATCGGATCATGGATGAGGAACTCGGCGATATTTTCGGAAAGGGTTTTGATCGCTATCTGAGAGACAGCAGCGGAGCGTGGGCGACGTGGCAGCATCTTAGGATAGACGGGCTTTTCCAGGCGCGCGCGATCATGAGAAATTACAGGGATGAGTTTCACACCACAGGCGACTTCGTCCTCCTCTCTGAGTTGGCCCAGTCCATGCTCGATGTTCTTCCATTGAATCCCGTTGGTGTGGATCCGGCGAAGGCTGCATTCGTGAGCGGCGTCTTGTTCAACTTTTCGGGCATCGACGGTTCTGCTGCGCGCGCGGCGCAGGCGTTCCTTCTCGGGGCTGAGTATATGTCTGGCTCGGGAGATCTGATAGGATCGGCCATGGTTGAGGATATCGCAGCTCACGTCGCGGAGAAAGGCGACCTGGATGGATCCGTGTCCATGCGACGCAGGGCTGCCAGGCAACGCAGGGCTGCCAGCCGATGGGCGGGTGCGCTGGAGGAGTTGAGAGGACGCGGTCATGAGGCCGATTTTGAAGCTGCACTCTATCGCGGCCTCCTGAGCGGTTGGAAGGGTCACCAGTACGAAGAGCTTGAACGTCTCTACTCAAAATCCGCCGGCTTCAGAGGGAATGCGAAGACGCCGGACCATGGACGAGCCGGGGAGGATCGCCTTCGCGCCGCCCAGGTGCTCATGAAGATGAGCGAGCCGCCGACGGTCAAGGACTGGGCGAAGATGGCACTGCACCTGGGCTTGGCATGGGAGGGTCTGACCAAGGCGGATGCCAAGGGGGAGAGCGCAGGCATAGATCTTAAAATGCTGCGAACCCTTGCGAAGGCTGCGAAAAGTTTCAGCCCGGGTGCTGACGACGTCCCGGATCTTCACGACGTGCCTTGATCGATTCTAATCTAAACATGAAACCCCAAGGAGGTTGTATGGCGGCGAAGATGGTATTGAACGGCTCACATTGCATCACTACACCTGTGCTCTTCTCCATGGAGATGCAGCAATTGGTGGGCCCCATAAACATGGTGCCGGTCGGCTTGAGGCGGGGCGTCATCGAGTTTGCCGGCATTTCCGCAGGCCGCCCCGCTCGCCAGCCCTTGGTCCGAATCGACGGTGGGAAGCCGATCGCCGAATACATCTACGGCTCGGCGGCGGCTGACTGCAATCATTCCGATGCGTTTCTCAAGAATGTGGGAGTCCTCGATGGGTTCATGGACGACACCAAGATCCGGCTCTCAGGTACGATGAAGGTCGGCAGGAGGGTTCTGCCGAAAGAGATGACCGTGAGGGAGCTGGCGGGTCTGGGCAAGAGGAACAAGACCCCTGAAATCGCTGATATTATAAAGGGTGCTTATGATCAGGTAGTCGTGAATACCGCTGCAGGTTCGAACTCCTCGCATGTCGCTAAGAATCTCTTCAATTCGGCGGTGCTCGCCTTTGCCGCAGCCGAGGACCGCGTTTTCAGGCTCAACTCCGCGAACCTGTTTGTGGATTCTGCTAACGCCCTGTTTAACAGGGGAGGCTATGCGGCCGCTGCGATCGCTGCGGATTACGCGCAGGATATCTTCGGCACGTTGGGCTCTCCCAAACTTTCCAGGAAAGCGGGTACGCTGGCCTCCGATGCCTGGTTGAGGTCGGTTGAGGAGTTCGAGGACGTCCGCGATTGGCCGGGTTTTTTCATCGGCATCCGTTACGGCCTCCTCAGTGCGATGAAGGCGGGCTATTTCTCGGCCATGGAGAGGTTCTACTATCAGGCGGCCAGGCACTATGAGACTACGGCCGATGGTGGTTATGCGGCAACCGCGGCCGAATACAGGCTGCGCGCCGCGGTCTCGGTGCTTCAGAACAGAATCTTGAGCAAAAACGACTGGAAGAAGGCGAGCGAGCATATCCGCAAGGTCGGAAAGATGATCAAGGGGAGGTTGCCGTCGAATGCGTACACGGCGAGGGAGAAGGGGAAAGAGAAGATAAAGGCCTTGTCGGCGCTGTATAAGATCGCGGAGGATATGTCGGGTAGATGACCTTTGCGTCCTATTCTGCTATACCTCGGCTGTCATGGATTTCGATTCGATCATAATCGGCGCGGGCGCCTCGGGCCTCATGGCTGCGTACGAGGCTTTGGCACGCGGCCGCAAAGTTCTTCTGATCGATCATCGCCGCGACTTTGCGCAGAAACTTCTCATCTCCGGCGGCGGAAGATGCAACTTCACCAACTCCACGGTGGAGGCCCGATCGTATCTCTCGGAGAACCCTGACTTCGTAAGATCCGCGCTCGCTAGATTTCAGCCGGCGAATTTCCTCTCGATCCTAGACGCGCACCGCATCGCCTATGTCGAGGAGGAGGGCGGCAAGCTCTTCCTCAAAGGTTCCTCAAAACGGATATTCGAGATGCTGCTCTCGGGCGTTGAGGCGCGCGGGGGGACGATCGCGATCGGCCGCATCTCTTCCGTCAGGCGCGGAGACGGTTTTTCAGTCCGAGGAGAATTCGGCGAGGCGAGGGCGCGAAGCCTCGTCCTCGCTACCGGTGGGCTCTCGTATCCCGCGCTCGGGGCCTCTGACCTGGGCTATCGGATCGCCAAACAATTCGGCCACAGGGTAATCCCTTGCAGGCCGGGGCTGGTGCCGCTCGTGTTTGCGCCCCGGGACCGCGGCTTCTTTTCGAAGCTCGCGGGCATATCCTTCCGCGCGGAGGTCGCGGTGGGAAAGTCGAAGATAGAGGATGAATGCCTGATAACGCACCGGGGCCTCAGCGGGCCTGCGATATTGCGCGCCTCGCTCCTCTGGGACAAGGGTCAGCGCCTGCTCGTGGACGCGCTGCCTGGCGTGGATCTGTCGGGCCCGCTGGAGGAGAAGAGGGAGGCCGGCTCCAGGATGCAGCTCAAAAACTTTCTCTCGCATTATCTCCCGGACCGACTTGCGGATGCGCTCTGCGAGCGTCTCGCCTCGTCGCGGCAGGTAGGCTTGTATTCGAAGAAGGAGCTTGCGCGCGTGATCGCGGCCTTGCACTCCATTAGGATCCTGCCGGCGAAGACCGAAGGGTATGCCAGGGCCGAGGTGACCCTGGGAGGCGTGGACACGCGCGAGCTTTCATCGAAGAACATGGAGTCGAGGCTTTGCCCGGGACTTTACTTTATAGGCGAGGTCATGGACGTCACTGGGGACCTGGGCGGATTCAACCTGCACTGGGCGTGGGCTTCCGCGCACGCTGCGGCAAACGCGATATGAGATCTCAAGCGCCGTCGAGGCCAGCGCGCTCCTGCTGCATGAGCCACGACTCTGGATCGTTGAGATAGGCCAGCGCATCGACCAGCGAACGATGGTGTTCGCGCTCGATCCCGGCCAGGAACGAGAAGAAGTTTTTCTCCATCTGGTTCTGGCAGAGGCCGGTGAGCCTGGTATAGAGATCGACTCCCTTTGATTCGAAGTCGATGGCCTTCTTGAGCGCCTTTACGTCGTCCTCGTCGTGGTCCGTGACGCTGCCGGCCTTGGCGACAATGCTGTCCAGTATCTTCTTCACGTCCGTGCCCGCCACCACTATGGGCATGTCCTTGGGCCAGTTGCCTTGTTTGATCAGCTTTTCATGCAGCGCGCGGATGCGGTGCATGTGCTCCTCTTCGTCCTTGGCCAGCTGCGCGAACATCTTCTTCGCCAGCTCGTTGCGCGAACGGAGCGCCTCGTTGAGATAGAATTCGTGTTCGGTGATCTCGTTCTTCAGCGCCAGCTCGATGGATGACATGCGGTCCATAAGTTTCCTCCTCAAATTTGTGATAGTGCATCTTTATACGAAAGCGCGCTTGCGCACAAGCGGAGATAAAAAACGGGGGCGCTTTCGCGTCCCCGTTTTGGCGCTGCAATAGAGCTGATATTACTTCGTCTTCTTCGCGATCGCGCTCTTGAGATCCTTCACGACCAGCGTGCGGAAGTCAGCCTGTATGTCCGCCGCAGTGTACGGGCTGGTGGAGACGATCGTGTGCTTGCCGGCCTTGACTGCGTCGGCCTGTTCAGCGTTGAGCCCGAGCTCTGTGAGAAGCTCTTTGTCGGCCTTGTCCTTCACGGTGTACTCGACTATGTAATCATTGCCTTCCTGATAATAGACCCAATCGACGCTGAAGTCCTTGAGCTCGCCCTTCTTGATGTGGACTTTTGCCTTGCCGGCCTCGCCTGCCGCCGTGTCGATCGTCTTCTTCTCCATCTTCACGTTCTCGCCCTTGATCTTGGCCTCGGTCTTGGTGCTGGTCGCGGTCTCGGTCGTCTTCTCCGTGGCCTTCACGCCGGATGCCGTGTCCTTGACCTTCGTCTTCTCAACTGTCGTGTCGCCTACCGTCTTCGTCGACTCCTTCACCGTCACCTGCGCCGACGCCGTCAGCGCCAGGCCCATCACCACCGCCATCGCCATAACCATGAACTTCTTCATCATCCCCTCCTTTTGGTTGCTGTGAATTGCGCGTCTTATTGCCGATTGCCTCAAAGATTGCAACTGAAATGCTATGATAGAAGGACAACCCTTGATACTATAACCCATTGAAACAATAAGGTATTTAATGATTTGCCGCCTGTCTCAGAAGCGTTTCGCCACCATGACGCCGTATGTGCCTGTCGCAGGATCGATGGCAGGCCCTGCTGCGTAGGAGCCGCGGGAGCCGAGCGTCACCATGAGGGTGCCTGCGAGCGCCATTGCGGCGCCGCCTCCGCTGATCGAGGCGCCGAGCAGGTTCTTGTCCGTCGCCGCGAGGATGGTCGAGCCTGCGATCGCCGCCATGCTGCCGACGGTGATGAGCGCGTAGCCCATGATGGCCATGCCGCCCATGCCGCCGCCCCCCTCCTTTTCGATCTCTTCGGTTTTCCTCCGGATATCGTCGTCCGCGGGCTGCGTCCCTTCGTCCGCATGAGGCTCCTCTGCGGCGCTCTCTTGATATGGCCGCGCGTCGCGCTTGTACGCGCCGGCGACCGACGGAATCGTGAGGGTCAGGATGCAGAGAATCGTGATTATGATTTTCATGGCCGACTTATCGCGCGGATGAAAAACGGATTCAAGGAGAAATTGATCATATCGTTTCCGTGCCGCCCACCACGATCTTCGGTATGCGGATCGTGGGCTGGCCGCTGGAGACGGGCGCGTCCTGGCCTTCCTTGCCGCAAGTGCCGATCGAGAAGCCCAGGTCCGTGCCCACCATGTCTATGGATTCGAGGACTCGCGGGCCGTTGCCGATCAGCGTGGCCCCGCGGACAGGCTCGGATATCCTGCCGTCGCGGATCAGATAGCCCTCCTGAACGTTGAACACGAAATCGCCGTTGACCGTGTTCACCTGGCCGCCGCCCATGCGCTTTATGAAGAGCCCGGACGGCGTGGAGCTTATTATGTGGGCCGGGTCGTGTCTGCCGGGGAGGATCAGGGTGTTGGTCATCCTGCAGATCGGGAGGTGCTCGTAGCTCTGGCGCCGGCCGTTCCCGGTCCTTGCGAATCCGAATTTTTTCGCGGAGCGCCTGTCCGACATGTATGATTTCAGCACGCCGGATTCGATGAGCACGGTGCGCTGCGCGCGCCGGCCCTCGTCGTCGAACGTGAAAGATCCGCGCTTGCCCTGCATCGTCGCGTCGTCCACCACGCTGACGAGGTCGGAGGCGACTTTCCCGCCGATCCTGCCGGCGTAGATCGTGAGCCCCTCGCCCGCGAAGTCCGCTTCGAGCCCGTGGCCCACCGCCTCGTGTATCATCGTGCCGCCGGCCTCGGCCGAGATCACCACAGGCATTGCCCCTGCGGGCGCAGGCCCGGCCGAGAGCAGCATTACGGCTCGTCGGGCCGCGCGATCCGCTATCTCCTCGGGCATCACCTCGTCGAAGATCTCGAATCCTTGCGCCCCGCCTACGACCTCCTGCCCGGTCTGGAGCGAGTCGCCGTTCGAGGCGACCACCTGGACCGAGAATACGATGCCCACCTGTTCGTCTGTGGCGAAGGTCCCGTCGCTGGCCGCAACGCAGATCCGCCTCACCCGGTCGCGGTAGAGGACCCTGGCCTGGCGGATCTCCTTGCCCGCCTGCCACGCGATGTCGTTGGCCCTGGTTACGATTTCGCACTTGTCGTCCATCTGCGTGCCGAACGGATGTCTCTGCACGGTCGCGACCTGCGCTGTATCGGCCTCCGCAAAGACGGGGGCGAGGGCTTTCGTCCTGCGGGCGTTCGCCATCTTGCCCACGTCGCGGGCTATCGCCATGAGCGATTTTTTGGTGAGATCATTGGTGGAGCCGTATGCGGTGCGGCCCTCTTTCACGACCCTGATGCCCACCCCGGCGTCGGAGGAGACGGCGGCGTGCTCTATGCGTCGGTCGTCGCACGAGATCAGCGTGGCGCGGGTGCGCTCCACGAACACGTCCGCGAAGTCCGCGCCCTGGCGCATGGCAGCCTGGATGATCTTGTCGAACGGCAGATCGTCTATCATTATATATGTGATGGGAGGCGACAGGCTATTTCAGGTCCGCCTTGGAGAGCCTCTCGGTTTCCTTGCGGTACTGCGCCCTTGCAGCAGCGCCGTCAAGGTCGTCATATGCATAAGTCCTGCTGACGGGCTCGGGAGGAGACTCGGTCATGGTGTACGTGCTGTATGAGCCCGATGAATCCTTGTTCGACTCCAGGTATCTGCGCCGGGCGGATTCTCCGTCCAGATTTTCCACCCCGTAGCTGTGGTCTTCGGACCATCTCGATTGTCTTGTCCGTGTCGCACGGCTCTTGCCGACGGCTGCGACGCGTTTCTTCGGGGCGGGTTTTTCTTCTATCGCCGCAGGTTTTTCCGCTTCAGGCGCAGGCGCCAACGTCGGCGCAGGATCAGGGGCGGGCTTAAGCTCGACGATCTCAGGCTCCGCAGTGTTTGCTGCGTTCGTATCCTCCGGTTGAGCCTGTGTGACCGCGGGCGTCTTCGAGAAGAAGAACTTCTTGCTTGCAGCGTGCAGGGCCAGGACGACGCCGATGATGAGCAGTATCGCCAGGAAATTTAGTACAATCGAGCGACGGAAAAATCCCAACCTCTGGAGTTTATTCATAGTTGCACCTCGCGGGATGGGACTATCACAACAAGGGCGGGGTTGTCAAAATTGCCTTGTATTTCAAGGTGGTTTACATATAGTGGCGCACCGGCCCTAGTTAAACGCCTTGTTTTTCAATGAGATGGAGGTGCGGATGCAGAGGCAGAGGCTCGCAGCGCTTATCCTGGCCGCAGGCAAGAGCACGCGCATGAAGTCCGCCAGGTCGAAGGTGCTTCACAACCTCGCCGGACGACCGGTGCTGGCCTACACGATCGATGCTGCGAAGGGCGCGGGCGCGAAGCCGGTGAAGGTGGTCGTCGCCCCGTTTCAGACCGACATAAAGGCATACCTCGACGAGGTCGAGGTGGACTTTGTCCTGCAGAAGGAGCAGCTGGGCACGGCTCACGCGGTCATGGTCGCGGAGAGGGCCTTCGTTGGTTTCGACGGCGATATCCTTATACTGTGCGGCGACGTGCCCCTCGCTCGACCGGAGTCCCTCCGCGAGTTCGTGGACGCGGTGCGGGCCAAGCGCGCGGTGTTGGGCGTCCTCTCCATGGCGCCCTCCAACCCGGCCGGCTACGGCAGGATCGTGCGCGACCTCGACGGCAGCGTGATCAAGATCGTGGAGGAGAAGGAGGCGAGCCCGAAGGAGAAGACGATCCGCGAAGTCAATTCCGGCATCATCCTCGCAGACCGCGAGTGGCTCTTCTCCTCTCTCAAGAAGGTGAGCAACGCGAACGCCAAGGGCGAGTACTATCTCACCGACCTGGTGGGCATCGCCCTCAAGGAAGGGGTGGGTGTTGTCGCACACCGCTGCGAGCCTGCGGAGGATTTCCACGGCATAAACACGCGCGTGGAGCTGGCGCGCGCGGCCGAACACATGCGCGAAAGGATAAACAAATCGTTCATGCTGGCGGGCGCGGGCCTTATAGACTACAGGCATACCTATGTGGATTTCGGCGTTCACATCGGTCAGGACACCTCCGTGCTGCCGTTCACCTTCATACTCGGGAACACGAAGATCGGCTCCGGCTGCACCATCGAGAACGGGGTCGTGATCAGGGACGCGATCGTGGGCAACGGCGTGCATATCAAGGCGAACAGCGTCATCGAGGGCTCGAAGATATCCGATGGCGCGGTCGTGGGCCCGTTCGCGAGGGTGAGGCCCGGCTCGAAGGTGGGCGCGGGCGCGCGCATAGGCAACTTCGTGGAACTGAAAAAGTGCGAGATGAAGGCCGGCGCCAAGGCGGGCCACCTCTCTTATCTCGGCGACGCGATCGTGGGCGCGCATGCGAACATCGGCTGCGGCACGATCACCTGCAACTACGACGGCCGCGAAAAGCACATGACCGTGATAGGGGACGAAGTGTTCGTGGGCAGCGACACGCAGTTCGTGGCGCCGGTGCGCATAGGCAGGGGGGCGGTCATAGGTGCGGGCTCCACAATAACGCGCAACGTACCCCCAAGCGCCCTCGCGTTGTCGCGCTCGGAGCAGAAGACCGTGAAGGGATATGCGGAAAGAAAGAGGAAATCGCATAAATCCAGAAAGAGGTAAGATTTGATTTGAATGTGCAGGCGATCTATTATACGACTTGCCGCCGGAGGCGACGATGTGTGGAATAATTGGATATGTGGGTAATTCCGAGGCTACGCCCGTGCTGCTCGACGGGCTCAAGCGCCTGGAGTATCGCGGCTATGATTCGGCCGGGATAGCCGTCATGGGTCCTCATGGTCTTCTGATACGCCGCGTGGAAGGTAAACTGGGGAGGCTGGAAGCTGCGCTGGCCAAGGAGCCCATGGTCGGCACCTCTGGCGTCGGCCACACTAGGTGGGCTACGCACGGAAGGCCCTCCGAGAACAACGCGCATCCGCATCGCTCGGGCGACATCGTCGTGGTCCACAACGGCATCATAGAGAACTTCGCGGAGCTCAAGCGCTTCCTCATAGCGGAGGGTTACAAATTCTCCTCCGAGACGGACACCGAGGTGATCTGTCATCTCATAGAGCACTATTGCCGCAGGGGTCAGCGGACGCTCGATGCGCTGTCGAGCGCGCGCGCAAGGCTCAAGGGATCGTACGCGGTGGTGGTGATGAGCGTGAAGGAGCCGGACGTGCTCTACGTGGCGAAAAGCGGCAGCCCTCTGGTGGTGGGCGAGGGCGATGGCGAGAGGTTCGTGGCCTCCGACATCCCGGCGCTGCTTCCCTATACCAAGGACATGATCTTTCTGGAGGACGGCGACACTGCGGTGATCACCTCTTCGAGGATCAAGATCCTCGACGGCGGCGGGCGCGACATCTCAAGAACTCCCCAGCGCATTCCCTGGAACCCCCTCATGGCGGAAAAGGGCGGGTACAAGCACTTCATGCTCAAGGAGATATTCGAGCAGCCGCAGGTGATGCAGGATGCACTCGCCGGCCGTGTCGACCGCGACCTCGGCAGGGTCACGCTCGAAGAGGTGGATGCGCTCTTCGACGGGGACCGCCCGCGCTTTGACCGAATAGCGATCGTGGCCTGCGGGACCTCTTTTCACGCAGGCATGATCGGCAAATATCTGATCGAATCCCTCGCGAAGATGCCGGTCGCCATAGACCTCGCTTCAGAGTTCAGGTACCGCGAGCCGCTGTTGGACGAGCGCACGCTGGTGATCTCGATATCGCAGTCGGGCGAGACGGCCGACACGCTGGCCGCGCAGAAGATGTCACGCGAGTTCGGCACCTCGGTCCTGGGCATCTGCAACGTGGTGGGCAGCTCGATCGCGCGCTCCGCCGACGCGACGCTCTACACGCACGCCGGTCCGGAGATAGGGGTTGCCTCCACCAAGGCCTTCACCGCGCAGCTCTCCGCGCTTAATCTCTTCGCGCTCTATCTCGCGCAGAAACGCGGGACGATCGACGCGGCGAAGGAGGCAAGACTGGTGGAGGAGATGACCCAGCTCCCCCGCTTCATGCAGGGGGTGTTGGCGCAGGCCGAAGAGATGCGCGCCATCGCCGAGAGCCTATCGTACTCGTCGCACGTGCTCTACATAGGCCGCGGTACGAACTACCCGATTGCGCTCGAGGGCGCGCTTAAACTCAAGGAGATATCGTACATGCATGCGGAGGGTTTCGCCGCGGGCGAGCTCAAACACGGCCCGATCGCGCTCATAGACCACGGCGTTCCGGTCATAGCCATCGCGCCCCAGGACTGCATGCGCGATAAGGTCCTCTCCAACATAGAGGAGGTCAGGGCCAGGGGGGCAACGGTGATAGCGGTGGGCCACAAAGAAGACGCCGAGCTCGCGGAAAAATCGAGCCACCTGATCGCGATACCGAAGGCCAGTTGGCAGGCGACCCCGATGCTCACCGCGCTGCCGATGCAACTCATCGCCTACTATGCCGCGGACCACAAGGGGACCGACGTGGATCAGCCGCGCAACCTGGCCAAGAGCGTCACCGTTGAATGACGCCTCCGTCTGAGCATCGAGCGAATGGAACTTAATCCCCAGCAACAGCTTGCAGTCGATCACAACGAGGGCCCGCTTCTGATACTGGCGGGCCCGGGCTCCGGCAAGACGCGCGTGCTGACGCAGCGGATCGCGAGGCTCATCGCCGCGGGCGCCGCCTTCCCGTCGCAGATACTCGCGGTCACCTTCACGAACAAGGCCGCCGCCGAGATGCGCGCGCGCGTCGAGAAGCTCGCGGGGCAGTGCGCCCGCGAGATATCGATGGGGACTTTTCACTCGGTGTGCCTCAAGATCCTTCGCAGCCATGCGGAGGCAGCCGGCCTCTCCGACCGCTTCGTGATCTACGACGAGGGCGACCAGTTGGCGCTCATGAAGGAGTGCATCGACGCCCTGGACATGGACCGCGAGAGGATGCCGCCGAAATCGATGGTCGACAGGATAAGCCGCGCGAAGGACTCCTGCCAAGGGCCGGAAGAATTCGCCGCTGCCTCCGCCGGGAACCCCTATCTCGATAGGGTGGCGAGGGTGTACGGCCTCTACCAGAAGAGACTCTCGGAGCTCATGGCCGTGGATTTCGGCGACATCATCCGCCTCGCGGTGCGGCTCCTGGAGTCGGACGAAGGGATGCGCGAAGCGTACAGGCGCAGGTGGCGATACACGCTCGTGGACGAGTATCAGGACACCAACCACTCGCAGTACCGCTTCATCTCCGCCGTGGCGGCGGGGCATCGCAACATCTGTGTGGTCGGGGACGACGACCAGTCTATCTACCGCTGGCGCGGTGCGGACATCGCCAACATCCTGCGCTTCGAGGAGGATTTCCCCGGGGCCGCGGTGGTGAGGCTCGAACAGAATTATCGCTCCACGGCCTCCATTCTCGCGGCGGCCTCGTCCGTGGTCTCGCGCAATGCGGGCAGGAAGGCGAAACAGATCTGGACCGGCAGGGAGGGCGGCGCGAAGGTGGCTCTGCTCTCGTGCGAGTCCGAGCGCAAGGAGGCCGCGGCCGTCGCGGAGCGCATCCGCAAGGCGACGGCGGCAGGGGGTCGCTA
>JBAZOP010000079.1 GCA_041648665.1 bacterium
CCTTCTCCTCAGGAGCCTTGTCGATCTGGTCAAACTCCATCACCGCCGCCAGACCCTTCGTCGAAAGATACTTCGTGATCGCGCTCGTCAAAGTCGTCTTGCCGTGATCCACGTGCCCTATCGTACCTACGTTCACGTGCGGCTTCGTCCGTTCAAATTTCTCCTTCGCCATTGTGTCCTCCCCATATCCTTTGCAGGAATCACAGCCCCTGCGATTTTGCTATTATCTCCTCAGCCAGGCTCTTGGGCACCGGCTCATAGTGCGCGAACTGCATGCTGTACGTGGCCCTTCCCTGCGTCACGCTCCGAAGGTCCGTCGAGTAGCCGAACATCTTCGAGAGCGGAACCTGGGCGCCGATGATCTGCGATCCCGCGTGGGCGTCGCTCTTCATGATCCTGCCGCGCCTAGCCGTAAGATCTCCGGTAACGCTGCCGACGTACTCGTCCGGGACCACAACCTCGACGTTCATCACGGGTTCCAGAATGATCGGGCTTCCCTTTCTCACCGCCGCCTTGAGACCCATCGACGAGCAGATCTTGAACGCCATCTCCGACGAGTCGACCTCGTGGTACGAACCGTCGAAGAGAGCCACCTGTAGGTCGACCAGCGGGAAACCAGCGATCGCTCCGCCGTTCATAGCCTCCTGAACGCCCTTCCTCACGGCCGGTATGTACTCCCTGGGGACCGAGCCTCCAACGATCTCGTCGACGAACTCAAATCCCTTTCCGCGCTCCAGCGGCTCGACCCTCAGCCATACGTGAGCGTACTGACCGCGGCCGCCGCTCTGCTTCACATGTTTGGATTCTATCTCCACAACCCTGGTGATCGTCTCACGATAAGCGACCTGCGGTTTGCCCACGTTAGCCGCTACATTAAATTCGCGGAGCAACCTGTCGACTATGATTTCGAGGTGGAGCTCGCCCATCCCGGAGATGATCGTCTGGCACGTCTCCTCGTCCACCTTCACGCGGAAGGACGGATCCTCGTTAGCCAGCTTCTGCAGGGAGAGCGACAGCCTCTCCTCGTCCGCCTTGGTCTTGGGCTCGATGGCGATGGAGATCACCGGATCCGGGAACTCCATCTTCTCCAGGATGATCGGCTGTTTCTGATCGCAGAGGGTATCCCCTGTTCTGGTGATGTTGAGCCCGACCGCCGCCACTATCTCGCCCGCCTCGGCCCTCTTGATCTCTTCCCTCTTGTTAGCGTGCATCCTGAGGAGGCGGCCCACCCTCTCGCGTTTGTCGCGTATCGGATTGTACACGGTCATACCGCTCTCTATTGCCCCGGAGTAAACGCGCATGAACGTGAGCTGGCCTACGTACGGATCGGACATGATCTTGAAGGCGAGCGCTGAGAACGGCTCCTTGATATCGGCAGCCCTCTTTTCAATCACCTCTTCCTTGTCCGGGTTCACACCCTCGATAGGAGGAACATCCAGCGGAGACGGCAGGTAATTGACGACTGCATCCAACAGGTGTTGCACTCCTTTGTTCTTGAATGCCGCACCGCAGAGCACCGGAACCACATGCATGGAGACTGTGGACTTGCGCGCCGCTCTCATGATCTCCTCATCGGTGAGCTTGTGGCTCTCGAGGTACTTATGGAGAAGTTCGTCCTCCGATTCCACGACCGCTTCTATGAGTTTCTCGCGATATTCGTCGACCATCGCCACGACGTCTTCAGGGATCGGGATCTCCACGACCTTCGCACCCTTGGTGTCGCCGTCGAAGGAGAACGCCTTGCGTGAGATAAGATCCACCACACCCACGAATTTATCCTCGGCTCCGAGCGGCAGTTGGAACGGCACCGCGTTCGCCGCAAGCCTTTCCCTCATCATGCGAACGCAGCGGAAAAAGTCGGCGCCCACGCGATCCATCTTGTTGACGAAACCGATCTTCGGGACACCGTAGCGGTTGGCCTGACGCCAGACCGTTTCCGACTGTGGCTCGACGCCCGCCACCGCATCGAATACGCCGACCGCGCCGTCGAGGACCCTGAGACAACGCTCAACCTCGACCGTGAAATCCACATGGCCTGGGGTGTCGATGACGTTGATCCTTTTGCCCAGCCACTCGCACGTGGTCGCAGCAGCCGTGATCGTTATGCCGCGCTCCTGTTCCTGTTCCATCCAGTCCATCACCGCGGTCCCTTCGTGGACCTCGCCTATCTTATAGGTGATGCCGGTATAGAAAAGGATGCGCTCGGTCACCGTGGTCTTGCCCGCGTCTATATGGGCAATGATCCCGATGTTGCGCACGTCGTTCAGATCTGTTGATGCCGCTGCCATCGATTACCTCTGCACTCCTTTAGGCCGCCTCTATGAAGAGGCTTTAATATTTGCGCACCATGATATCAAAGAGCTCAGTGCACATCCCTTACCAGCGATAATGTGCGAAGGCCTTGTTAGCCTCTGCCATCTTGTGAGTATCCTCGCGTTTCTTCACAGCTGCGCCTCGATTCTCCAACGCTTCGATCAGCTCGGCGGCAAGCCTGTCCTTCATCGTGCCTTCCTTGCGAGCGCGCGCCGCGGAGAGCAACCAGCGGATACCCAGGGAGACGCGCCTGTCCGAACGCACCTCGACCGGCACCTGGTATGTGGCGCCGCCGACACGGCGTGAGCGAACCTCGATGATCGGTTTTATGTTCTCCATGGCCTGTTTGAACAGTTTTACAGGATCGTCGTTCTTCTTCTCCTGGAGGACGTCGAACGTACCGTAGACCACATACTCGGCGATCGACTTCTTGCCGCTCCACATCATCGTGTTGATGAACTGCGAGACGAGCTTGTCGCCGTATTTCGGGTCCGGCAGCACCATCCTCTTCAAACTTGCTCTCTTTTTCCTGGGCATCGTAAACCTCGTCTTGAACGAAATTATTTGGGTCTCTTCGCACCGTACTTGGAACGACTCTGCCTGCGGTTTTCCACGCCGGTGGAGTCGAGCGTGCCCCTGATAATATGATAGCGGACGCCCGGCAGATCCTTGACGCGGCCGCCGCGAACCATGACCACCGAGTGCTCCTGAAGGTTGTGGCCCTCTCCAGGGATGTAGGAGGTCACCTCAAAACCGTTCGTGAGCCTCACCCTGGCGACCTTGCGCAAAGCCGAGTTCGGTTTTTTGGGAGTCGTGGTGTAGACGCGAATGCAAACGCCGCGCTTCTGCGGACACCTCTCGAGCGCAGGGGATGCGGTGCGCATCTTCAGCTGCCGCCTGCCGCTCCTTACAAGTTGATTTATCGTCGGCATAAAACTCCATTTGCGTCTTTTTTCAGGCAACGCGGGCCTATCAAAAGTGATTCAATTACAGGATGTTAGATGCTCTTGCAGCAATATCCGCCAAAGAGTGGCGCAACCTAACAGATGAAACTTGCTAAGTCAAGGTATTTGCTGGCCTTATACGAATCCCACCTAAGCTTAAAGTCGCACTTGAAAATCAGCCGGCAACATCTTGACTTGCCATAAGTTCATCCCCTGCAACAATGCCCTCGGCCTCCTCCGGCAGTTCAGCCACCTCGATGTCGAAGCCCTTGTACTTCCGAAGGCCCGTGCCAGCCGGGATCAGGCGGCCCATGATGACGTTCTCCTTGAGACCGCGCAGGTAATCCACCTTGCCGGAGACCGCCGCCTCTGTGAGGACCTTCGTGGTCTCCTGGAACGACGCGGCCGAGATGAAGCTCTCAGTGGAGAGCGAGGCCCTCGTGATTCCGAGCAGCATGGGTTCGCCCACAGCCGGTTTGCCGCCCTTTGCCCGGACCTGCTCGTTCTCCGCCTCGAAGATCGACTTCTCCACCTGTTCGTCCTCGAGACGAGTCGTATCGCCGGGATCGACTATGCGCACGCGCTTGAGCATCTGGCGCACGATGATCTCGATATGTTTGTCGTTGATGCGCACGCCCTGGAGCCTGTAGACCTCCTGGGTCTCGTCCACGAGGAACCTGGCCAGCTCTTTCTCGCCGAGCACCGCGAGTATGTCGTGTGGATTGGGCGAGCCGTCCATCAGCGCCTCGCCGGCGCGCACGAAGTCGCCCTCATGCACGGAGATATGGCGACCCTTCGGCACCGCGTATTCCTTCGGTTCGCCGACCTCGGGTGTGATGATGAGAGTCCTGCGGCCCTTCGCATCGGGTCCGAACGAGACCAGGCCGTCGATCTCGGATATGATGGCGTGATCCTTCGGCTTGCGCGCCTCGAAGAGCTCGGCGACGCGCGGCAGACCGCCGGTGATGTCCTTGGTCTTGGTGGTCTCTCGCGGAATCTTGGAGATCACGTCGCCCGCCAGGACCTCGTCCCCTTCAGCCACCACTATGTTCGCGCCGACCGGCATCAGGTACCTGGCCTCGCCGCGTCCCGAGGGAAGCTGCATGGTGGCGCCGTTAGCGTCCTTGATCGAGATGCGCGGCCTGGCGGTCGCATCCTTCGAGGATATGACGACCTTGCGCGAGAGGCCCGTGACCTCGTCGACCTGTTCGGTCATGGTCAGACCTTCGATGATGTCGCCGAACTTGACCCTGCCGCTCACCTCGGTGAGGATCGGCACGGTGTACGGATCCCACTCGGCGAGCAGGCCGCCCGCTTTGACCTTCTCGCCCTCCTTGTGCAGCAGGATCGCGCCGTAATTCAACTTGTATCTCTCGCGCTCGCGGCCAGCCTCATCGGAGACGATGACGACCCCGTTGCGGTTCATCACGGTCAGTTTACCTTCCTTGTTCACGACGATCTGGACGCCGTCGTACTTCACCACTCCCTCATGACGCGATTCGAGAGACGACTGCTCCACGCGCCTGGAAGCGGTTCCTCCGATGTGGAACGTCCTCATCGTAAGCTGGGTTCCCGGCTCACCGATCGACTGCGCCGCAATCACGCCCACAGACTCGCCGATGTTCACGAGATGACCGCGCGCCAAATCCCTACCGTAGCACTTGGCGCAGCAGCCGACGAGGCTCTTGCACGTCAGAACGGAGCGGACCAGCACCTTTTCGAGGCCGGAGTCCTCGATCCTCTGCACCAGCTCCTCGTCTATCATGTTGCCCGACTCCACTATCACCTCGTCAGTATAGGGATCGCGGATATCCTCGAGCGCCACGCGGCCGAGGATTCTGTCCGAGAGGGGTTCGATGACCTCTCCGCCTTCGACCAGCGCGCTCACCACCAGTCCGTCCAGGGTGCCGCAGTCCACCTCGGTGACCGTAGTATCCTGCGCCACGTCGACCAGACGCCTGGTCAGATAGCCTGAGTTGGCAGTCTTGAGCGCCGTGTCCGCAAGACCTTTGCGGGCGCCGTGCGTGGATATGAAGTACTGCAGAACGTTCAAGCCTTCGCGGAAGTTGGCAGTGATCGGGGTCTCGATGATCTCGCCCGACGGCTTGGCCATCAGTCCGCGCATCCCGGCCAGCTGGCGCATCTGCTGCGCGGAGCCCCTGGCGCCGGAATCGGCCATGATGAATATCGAATTGAAGCTCATCTGCTCGCGCTTCTCGCCTCCGGGGCCGTCTATCATCATCGTCGACATCCCCTTCATCATCGCCGAAGCGACGTCTTCCGTAGTCGCAGCCCAGATATCGACGACTTTATTGTACTTCTCGCCCGAGGTGATGAGCCCCTCGGTGTACTGCTCCTCGACCTCGCGGACCTCTGAGAACGCCTTGTCGAGCATGTGGCTCTTGGCCTCGGGGATGACCATGTCGTCGATACAGATGGAGATGCCGGCCTTCGTAGCGTGATGGAAACCCAGAGTACGCAGGTGATCGGCTAGCAGCACCGTCTCCTTGTCCTTGCAGAGGCGGTAGCAGGAATCGATGAGATCCGCGATCGCCTTCTTGTCCATCACTTTGTTGATCGCCGAGAAAGGTATCTGCTTGGGTACCACGTCGTAGAGCAGCACGCGTCCGGTCGTGGTCTCTATGAGCTTGCTGTCCATCCTGACTTTGATGCGCGCCTGCAGATCGGCCTGCCCTGCGTCGTAGGCCACTCGCACTTCATCGGGCGAGCTGAACATGCCGCCCTCGCCCTTGGCAAAGGCCCTCTCGCGGGTCATGTAGTAAATGCCCAATACCATGTCTTGCGTGGGCACGATGATCGGCTTGCCGTTGGCCGGAGAAAGTATGTTGTTCGTGGAGAGCAACAAGACCCTGGCCTCGATCTGGGCCTCGACGGAAAGCGGCACGTGCACCGCCATCTGGTCGCCGTCGAAGTCTGCGTTGAACGCCGCGCATACGAGCGGATGGAGCCGGATCGCCTTGCCCTCGGTGAGCACCGGCTCGAACGCCTGGATGCCCAGCCTGTGGAGGGTCGGCGCGCGGTTCAACATGACCGGGTGTTCCTTTATGACCTCGGCGAGGGCGTCCCATACCTCGGGGGATTCGCGCTCGACTAGCCTCTTGGCGCTCTTGATCGTAGCGGAGAGCCCCCTCAGCTCGAGCTTGTTATAGATGAAGGGTTTGAAGAGCTCGATCGCCATCGTCTTGGGAAGGCCGCACTCATGGAGCCTGAGCTCAGGGCCGACCACGATGACCGAACGGCCGGAGTAGTCCACGCGCTTGCCGAGCAGGTTCTGGCGGAAACGGCCCTGTTTGCCCTTGAGCATGTCTGAGAGCGAACGAAGCGGCCTACGATTCGGACCTACGAACGGCCTCGCGCGACGGCCGTTGTCGAAGAGCGCGTCCACCGCTTCCTGGAGCATGCGCTTCTCATTCCTTATTATGATGTCGGGCGCATTGAGCTCCATGAGCCTCTTCAACCTGTTGTTGCGGTTGATCACGCGCCTGTAGAGATCGTTGAGGTCCGACGTCGCGAACCTTCCCCCGTCGAGCGGGACAAGGGGTCTGAGATCAGGAGGCAGGACCGGGACCACGTCCAGCATCATCCACTCCGGCCTGTTGTTCGCCTCGCGGAACTGGTCCACGAGCTTGAGCCTCCTGGATATCTTGGCGGAGGCCGCCTCCGATTTCGTCTTCTTGAGGTCGCGGCGCAGTTTCTTTGAGAGCTCGTCCATATCGATCTTGGCGAGGATTTCCTTCACCACCTCGCCGCCCATGCCGACGGTGAAGGCTGGCCCGAACTCCTCCAGCGCTTTCTGATAGGCGTCCTCGGTGAGTATCTGACCTTCCTTGAGACCGGTGTTGCCCGGGTCCATGACCATGTAGGCTTCGCAGTACAGGACCCGCTCGAGCTCCTTAAGAGAGACGTCGAGCATCGTGCCGATCCTGGAGGGGAGGCTCTTGAGAAACCAGATGTGCGCGACCGGGGAAGCGAGCTTTATGTGCCCCATCCTCTCGCGGCGGACCTTGCTCTGGATGACCTCGACGCCGCACTTCTCGCACACGATCCCGCGGTGTTTCATGCGCTTGTACTTTCCGCAGTTGCACTCATAGTCCTTCACCGGCCCGAATATCTTGGCGCAGAAGAGTCCGTCGCGCTCCGGCTTGAAGGTGCGGTAGTTGATGGTCTCCGGCTTCTTCACCTCGCCGTGGGACCACTCCATCACCTTTTCGGGCGATGCGAGCTTTATGCGGATGCCCTCGAAACAGAGCGGATCCTTGGGCTTCTCAAAGAAGTGATAGATATCCATAAGTCTCCTCTTTGGACTCGAGTGAAACTATTTGCCAGCTTTTGTCTCCAGAAGTTCTACGTCCAGCGCCAGGGCCTGCAGCTCCTTGATGAGCACGTTGAACGACTCGGGAAGCCCCGGCTCCAGCACCTTCTCGCCCTTCACTATCGCCTCATACATCCTGGTGCGGCCTGCCACGTCGTCGGACTTGACCGTGAGGAACTCCTGCAGCGCGAAAGCCGCGCCATATGCCTCGAGCGCCCAGACTTCCATCTCTCCCAGCCTCTGTCCGCCGAACTGCGCCTTGCCGCCTAGCGGCTGCTGAGTGACCAGCGAATACGGGCCGATCGATCTGGCGTGTATCTTCTCGTCCACCAGGTGGTGCAGCTTCATTATATACATGAGACCGACCGTCACCTCGTGATCGAACGACTCGCCGGTGCGGCCGTCGAAAAGAACGGTCTTTCCGCCCTCGGGCAGACCGGCCTCTTTGAGCGCCTCCTTCACCTCCGCCTCGGACGCGCCATCGAACACCGGCGTAGTGAAGGGGATTCCATCCCGGAGTTTTCCGGCCATTTCCCTCAGCTGCTTCTCGGATGCCTTCTCAAGAAACTCGTTCATCGCGGGCGAGCTGTAGGCCTTCTTGATCGCTTTGGCGAGCTCGTCGCGCGAGAAGTTCTTGTCCAGATTCTCCTGTATCCTCTCGCCGATCGTGCGGGCCGCCCAACCGAGGTGAGCCTCGAGGATCTGGCCCACGTTCATGCGCGAAGGAACTCCGAGCGGATTCAGCACGATATCCACCGGCCTGCCGTCAGCCAGGTAGGGCATGTCTTCCTCCGGCAGAATCCTGGAGATGACGCCCTTGTTCCCGTGACGGCCTGCCATCTTGTCGCCGACCGAGAGTTTGCGCTTGATAGCGATGTAGACCTTGACCATCTTGATGACGCCCGGGGGCAGCTCGTCGCCCTTGGTCAGGCGGTTGATCTTCTGGTCGTACATCATCCTGACCATGTCTTGCTGCTCCTCGGCCTCGTCGAATAGTTCGGCGAGCTCGGCTTCTATCGATTCGCCGTCCTCTACCGAGATCTCGCTCCACTTGCTGAACGGTATCCTGTTGAGGGTGTCTTCGGTGATCGTCTTTCCCTTGGCCAGAAGAACCTTCTCCTCAGCCTCGTCCATGACCTTCGAAGTCGAGGTGCGGCCGACGAGCAGCTGCCTGATGCGTTTGGTCGCCGTGTCGATGATGCCCTTTACCTCGGCCTCCATATCCTTGTTGATCTTCGTCTTCTCCTCGTCCTGGATCTCCTTTGCGCGGTCGTCGAGTTCAACTCCCTCGCGAGAGAAGACCTGGGCGCCGATGACCACCCCCGACACGCCCGGCGGAACCCTGAGGCCCGTATCCTTCACGTCGCCGGCCTTGTCGCCGAAGATCGCGCGAAGCAATCTTTCTTCAGGAGAGAGCTGCGTCTCGCCCTTTGGAGTGACCTTCCCGACGAGGATATCTCCTGCCCTGACCTCGGCACCTATGCGCACGATGCCGGATTCATCGAGGTCCATGAGGGCCTCGTCGCCTACGTTCGGGATGTCACGCGTGATATCCTCTTTGCCGAGCTTTGTGTCGCGAGCAGCGCATTCGAACTCCTCGATGTGTATAGAGGTGAAGGAATCGTCCTTGACCACGCGCTCGCTGATGAGGATCGAGTCCTCAAAATTGTATCCGCCCCAGGGCATGTAGGCCACGACCACGTTCTGACCGAGGGCGAGCTCTCCCTCGTCAGTAGCGGGACCGTCGGCTATCACGTCGCCCCTGCGAACCTTGTCTCCTTTTTTCACGATCGGCTTCTGCGTTATGCAGGTGCTCTGGTTGGAGCGACGGAACTTGGTGAGGTTGTAGATATCGACCTCGCTGGAGAACTTCTTGCGTTCGCTCTTGTCGGCGCGGACGACTATGCGGTTGGCGTCAAGCTCAGCGATAACGCCCTCGCGCTTGGCCACTATGGTGACGCCCGAGTCCCGTGCGACCGTCGCTTCGACGCCCGTGCCGACGATCGGAGCCGAGCTGCGCAGCAGTGGGACCGCCTGCCTCTGCATGTTCGATCCCATCAGGGCGCGGTTCGCATCGTCGTGCTCTAGGAACGGTATAAGCGCCGCCGCGATGGAGACCAGCTGCTGCGGCGAAACGTCCATGAGTTTGACGTCGCTGCGGTTGGCCATCATGAATTCGCCGCGACTTCGGCTCTGCACCTTTTCGCTCGTGAGCATATCCTTGTTGTCGACCGCGGCGTTGGCCTGCGCTATCGAGAGATCCGCCTCATCCAGCGCCGAACAATAATCAACAGCCTCGGTGACTTTGCCGTCCTTCACTTCGCGGTACGGTGTCTCGATGAAGCCATAGTCGTTGACGCGCGCATATATCGAGAGCGACGCGATGAGCCCGATGTTCGGACCTTCGGGGGTCTCGATCGGACAGATGCGACCGTAGTGCGTGGGATGCACGTCGCGCACTTCGAATCCAGCCCTCTCCCTGGTGAGCCCCCCCGGCCCGAGCGCCGAAAGCCTGCGCTTGTGGGTGACTTCCGAGAGCGGGTTTGTCTGGTCCATGAATTGCGACAACTGGCTCGATCCGAAAAACTCCTTGATGACCGCACTCACCGGCTTCGGGTTGATCAGGTCGTGCGGCATCAGCGTCTCTACATCCTGAAGGCTCATGCGCTCGCGGATCGCCCTCTCCATCCTGATAAGGCCGACCCTGTACTGGTTCTCCAAAAGCTCCCCGACGGATCGCACCCTGCGGTTGCCCAGGTGATCGATGTCGTCTATCTCGCCCTCGCCATCCTTGAGCCCGATGAGGTAGCGCACCGTAGACACGATGTCTTCCTTGCGGAGGGTGCTTACCTCGAGGGGTACGTCGAATCCGAATTTGTAGTTCAGCTTGAGCCTTCCCACCTTGGAGAGGTCGTAGCGCTCCGGGTTGTAGAAGAGATTATCGAAGAGCGACGCCGCGGCCTCCGGCGTAGATGGGTCGCCGGGCCTGAGCCTGCGATAGATCTCGAGCTTCGCCTCCTCCGGGGTGCCGACTTTGTCGGCCTTGAGCGTGTTCAAAAGATACGGACCCACGTTGAGGTCGTCGATGAACAGGATGTTGATCTCCCCTATCTTCTTGTCAGCGATCTCCTCAAACTTTTTCTCGGTGAGTTCGTCGCCGGCGGAAAGCAACACCTCGCCTGTCGAAGGATCGACCACATCGCAGGCCAGGAACTTGCCGATGATGTCCTCAGGTTCGATGGGGATCTGCGCGTTCTTCGCCTTCGTCAGGGTTTCGATCGCCTGGCGCGTGAAGCGCTTGCCCTTCTTCACCAGAGTGGTCCCGGTCTTGGGGTCCTTGATGTCCTTGCTCGCTCGCTGGTAGCAGAGAAGGTCCGCGACCGCGTTCTTTTCAAGCTTGTTGCGGCCCTGTATAGAGACGACCTCGTGCTTATAGAAGATATTGAGCAGCTCCTCCTCGGAATAGCCGAGGGCGCGAAGCAGCATCGTCGCAGGCATCTTGCGGCGGCGATCGATGCGGACGTGTATTAAGTCCTTGGCGTCGAACTCAAAGTCGAGCCATGCGCCGCGGTAAGGTATCATCCTGGCCGCGAACAGAAGTTTGCCGGTGGAATGCGTCTTGCCCTTGTCGTGCTCGAAGAAGACGCCTGGGCTGCGGTGCAGCTGAGAGACGATCACGCGTTCGGTGCCATTGATGATGAAGGTGCCGAATTCCGTCATGAGCGGCACCTCTCCGAAATAGACCTCCTGCTCCTTGACGTCGCGTATGGTCTGCGCCGCAGTCACCTCGTCTATGTCCCAGACCACGAGCCTGACCGTCACCCTCATCGGGGCGGCGAAGGTCATACCGCGGTTCCTGCACTCCTGCTCGTCGTATCTCGGCGGGTCGAGCACGTACTGCACGAATTCGAGAGATGCGGTCTGGTTGAACCCTTTGATCGGAAAGACGCTCTTGAAGACTCCCTGGAGCCCGATGTCCGCCCTCTGTTCAGGAGGGGTATCCGCCTGCAGAAACTGCTGAAACGATTTCTGTTGTATCTCTACGAGCGGAGGTATGCCGATGACATGCTTTATTTTTGAAAAGTCTTTTCGGATACGACGAACCGGAAGGGTTGCCATATGCTCTCCTTGACCTCGGTGTCAGATAAGCAGACGCGCCCGTGGCTCTCCCGCGGGCGGCCTTTCCACACGCCATAAAAACGCTTTGTGCCAGGGCGCCGCGCGATAATCTCGCGCGACATCCCCGGCACTTTTGATCTGCGCTCTATTGCTACTTAACCTCGACCTTGGCGCCAGCTGCCTCGAGCTTCTTCTTGATGTCGGCAGCCTCTTCCTTGGTCACGCCTTCCTTCACCGCCTTCGGGGCACCCTCGACCAGATCCTTGGCCTCCTTCAGGCCCAGGCTCGTGACCGCGCGCACTTCCTTGATCACGTTGATCTTGTTGGTGCCTGCATCGGTCAGCATCACCGTGAATTCTGTCTTCTCTTCAGCCGCAGCAGCCGCAACCGGCGCCGCAGCAGCCGCAACCGGCGCCGCAGCGGAGACGCCGAACGTGCTCTCGAGATCCTTCACGAGATCGGCCACTTCCATGAGTGTCATGCCCTTCAGGGCCTCGACGATTTCTGCTCTTCCTACCGTTGCCATACCTTCCTCCTTGATTTTGCACCCCAATCGATTCCGTAGCGCTTGCGTTACGGGCCGAGTGGGCGAGCGGCGCCTTGATTTCTTCGCCGCCGTTTAAGTGCGTTTGGTTTCAATTTATGCCTGTTTCGTCTCCTTGATCGCGTTGATGGCGTAGACGAGCTTGCGCGGGATCGCCGCAAGCACGCCGACCAGATTGCTGGCGGGCGCATTCATCGACGACAGAGCCATCGCAAGCAGGATTTCGCGGGACGGCATCTTGGAAAGGGCCTCCACCTGACTCGGCCCGATCTCCTTGCCATCGAGGTACCCGCCTTTGACGGAAAGCTTGTCGTGGCTCTTCGCGAATTCGACGAGCGCCTTGGCAGGGTTCACCGGATCGATGAAGTTGATCGCGACGGCTGTTGGGCCGGCAAAGTACTTCCCAAGCTGCTCGATCCCCTTCTCCTTGAGGGCGCGTTTCATGAGACGGTTTTTGACGACCTTGAACCAAGTATCGCCCTTGCGCAGATTGCCGCGGAGATCGGTCATCTCCGAAACCTTGAGCCCCCTGTAGTCTGCGAATATGAGGACCTTGGCCTTCTCCAGGCGCTCGCTTAAGTTCTTCACCTCTTGCGACTTCTTTGCTTTTTCCACAGCTTCCTCCTCAAGACTGGCCTCGCACGGAGGCGGTCTATAAGTTCGTCACATCCAGACGGATCCCCGGGCTCATCGTGGAAGAGATCGCCATGGATTTAATGTATGTGCCCTTTGCTGCCGCCGGCTTCGCCTTGTTCACCGCCTCGATAAGGGCGAGCAGATTATCCTTCAGTTTGGCGGCGCCGAAAGAGCGCCTGCCGATCGGGGCATGCACGATCGCCGCTTTATCTATGCGGAATTCGACCTTTCCGGCCTTCTGTTCAGCGACCGCCTTCTTGACGTCCATGGTGACGGTGCCGAGTTTCGGGTTGGGCATGAGCCCCCTGGGGCCCAGCACCTTTCCCATCCTTCCGACGACTCCCATCATGTCCGGAGTGGCGATCACCTTATCGAACTCGAACCAACCGCCGTTTATCTTCTCGACCAGGTCCTCACCGCCCACCGAATCCGCGCCGGCCTCCTCGGCCTCCTTGGCCTTGTCGCCCTTGGCGAAAACCAGCACGCGCAGCTTCTTGCCAATACCGTGCGGAAGCACGATGGCGCCGCGAACACCCTGGTCCGTCTGCTTGGGATC
>JBAZOP010000080.1 GCA_041648665.1 bacterium
ATCTATCCTTCTCCTGATTATCCTTACGTTTCCTCGGGGCGGCTCATCGGCGGCATCCTCATTCCCTTTCTTGCACTCTATGTCGCCGGCCTCGGCCGGATACTTTCGTTCCTGCGTTTCAGGACAGGAGCTCTTGCCGTCGTGGCCGTCCTCGCCGTTATGATCGCTATAGGAGACGGTATTCTCACGGCAAATGTGGCGGGCAGCCGCGCCAACTTCTTCCATATGCTGGGGCGCTCCAATGCGGCGCTTGCGCCGTCCGAGGCGATAGGGAACCCGGGGAATTGATCCAAATTTTTATCTCATCTTTTCCCAGAGGGATTCAACTCGAACAACATGATGGAATCTTCCGATTGCGGCCCTCGTCTCTTAGCATCATCTCCCCAATGATACTCAGTCAGATAAGGAGAAATGATATCAACTACCCCGAAGACTCGATAGCGCTCAGGCCAGAAAGCATTGAACCAACGATCTATGATTGGCTTTGAATCAGACGGCAGCGAGAACCATGACTCAGGTATTCCCACCAATACTATGAATCTGGGTTTGGATGCCTCGATGCGTGAAATCATATCCTCCTGCATTTTGAGGGAATATTTGTGAGATTCCATTAAGGGATAAATGAGGATATACGGAGTGGCAGAAAGTCGGCGCGCATAGAAATATATCTGCGGTTCCGAACCCAGGACCGCAATGCGGTCGCTTTCTTCGCTGTGGTTGCGGATATATTCGGCGATTTCAACCGACTCAGGAAAGGGATCTGAGCCGTATGTGTCACGACAGGCTTCGATCGGCGTCATTGTGAACAGAAACGCCCGTTGCTGTATGGCTGTTAAACCCAAAGCGCCGACAAAAAATATGATTGCAACGAGCTTGGCCCTTTTCCTGGTAGTGAAACGAGAGAAGGCGCGCGCCATGGAAACAAACGCCATGCCGGCCAGCAATGAAACCGCAGGGAGCGCCTGGATGAAATGGTGATGACGAAAGGTCAAGCCGGGGAATATCGAGAGCAATGAAAAGAGGACAAATGCGTAGAGGAATCCGGCCTTGGATCGAACCTTTGCGTCCCATAATGGTGCTAGAAGCCCTGCGATCGCGGCAATCCATAATAAAGCTGAAGGCGCTACGACATTTATCAGCGCCTCTGGCAAGCAGCTCAGACCTTGCCATAATCGGATCATTGATCCGTAGGCGAGCGCGTAAGTGACCGTCCAGAACCAGAACTCCCGGAAGGCCCCGGCCAGAGAAAAAATTATGACCGTGATGAAGTAGGGGGTCGCCGCCGAGATAACGAAGAGCGAGAATCCGGCGACGGCGCGCCGCTTTATGACCGGGTCCCTGCGAGACTCGCTCCATAGGACTGAGAGACCGCCGAATGCTATGAAAATTATCGCGGGCTGCTTCATGAGGAAGGCCAAACCAAGCAGGAGGCCGCCCCATATTATGGGAATCAATCTGCCGGAATCGGCGGCCTTGAGAAGCATGAGTACGCCTCCTAGGGCGAAGAGGACTACGAAGTGGGATGCATGGCCTGCCGAGCCCAGGACCGGCTGACCCACCGACAGGATACTGTAAGTTGCCGCTGCCGCCGCGCCTGCATATGCGCCGAAGAGGCGCTTGCCCAGCAGGAAGACCATGACGATCGCGGCTGCGTTTACCAGCAACAGGCCGAAATGGATCGCCTCGGTGCTCTGGCCGAAGAGGGCCATGATGAGGGCGTAGGCTGCTCCCACGCCCGGGAGCTTCATGTTGTAGACGTCGAGATACGGGACCATGCCGCGGAGGATGCTCTGCCCGATATATGCGTATTCCCCTTCGTCGCGCTCCAATGGTATCGACAGAAGACGCAATCGGATCACCGCTGCGAAAAGGACTGCTGCGGCGACTCCAATCCATGCGAGGCTCTCTGAGCGATTTGCGCTCGCATATTTCTCCTTTGGTTTCATTTGAACGGTTCTCCATGAGTCTTCAAGAGCTCCTGGGCTTTTGCGCGGCTCTCGAGCGCCAGATCGGAACGTCCGGTCCGTTCGTAGAACTTAGCCAACTCATCCCAAACCGTGGCCGAGGAGGGAGCGACCGCGAGTGCCGCCTTGAGGTCCGCCTCCGCGGCTGCGGGATCGCCGGCCGCGAGCCGTATTTTTGCTCGACACAGGTAGCCTTGGGGAAAATCAGGGAAAACGCCGATCGCGTCATCCGCGATTTTAATCGCCGCCGCTATGTCGTTTTTGGCCAGCGCGATCTCAGCGAGTCTCACGCGCGCTAGCAATCCCACGGCGTTGCCGGAGCGCGAGGCTAGCTCGTAACGCTTCGCAGCGTAGTCCAGTTCGCCCCTATTTTGGTAAATTGCGCCGATATTGTAGATGGCCTTTGCATTCCTAGGATTTATGCCGATCTCGGCGCTCCATAACGACGTCTCATCGAGAAAATCACGGTTGCGTATCGCGGTCCTGACGGATGTGACCGCTATGATGAGCAAGAGCAACGCGATCACCGTTCGCCGCCGCTCTCCGAAGAGGTCGTTCATCCCCCGCACCATGAAGAGCGCCAGTCCGATGAGGGGCGCATAGAGGAAGCGATCGCTCACAAAGGCGTTGATAGGGACTATGTTGAGCACGGGCAGCAGCGAGATATAAAACCAAGCCTGGCCGTACGTATAGACAGTGGATATCTTCCTGAGACGAATAGCGCCAAAGAACACCGCTGAGAGGGCGGCGGAGGCGGCGAGGCTGCGCCACCCGAACAGGACCTCATTGGCCGGCTGCGCATGGCTCACCGTCATGCGCAGAGGAAAAATCGCCAGTTTGAGATAGACCGCCGACGATTGCACGATGGTGAGCAGGTGTGAGGCGAGTGATCCTCCATGCATGCCCGTCTGAGCCACCCTTCCAATGATCTCCCACCGGGCGAGGACATAGAGACCGGCTAGGATGGTGAATGGGACGACGATTTCGGCTATCCTATGGGCGCGCGCCTTTTGTCCGGGGATGAGGATGATGGAAATGAAGATGAGAACAGGCAGCACGATCGCCGACTCTTTGGAAAGGAGCGCCGCTGCAAAGAGTAGGAGGCCGGTTGCGATGAGCCACAATCTCCTGGCGGAAGATGTCGTCTCCGACGCCTTCAGCGCGAGAAGAAGGCTGGGCAAAAGAAACGCCAGCGCGAGAGGGTTGGAGCGGCTGGCGATGAGAGTCACGGACTCCGCTTGCGCCGGATGGACTGCAAAAATCGCCGCAGCGAGTGCGGCCATCAACTCGTCGCCGAGCGCACGGCGGGCCAGGAAAAAGACAAAGACGGCGCATAGGGCATGGAGGGCGATGTTGACGGCATGCCATGGGCGCACGTTGAGACCGGCGAGTCGGTAGTTGATCGCTAAAGAGATGGTCGTTAGCGGTCGCCAGACGTGGTATCGCAGGATGTCCGAGCGCGTCGTCCTGCCCGGGTCGAAGAAAAAACCGCCGAAGTTATCCAGTGTTTTTATGCCTGAATTTTCCGTTATGAAGTCGGGATCGTCGAACACGAATTCGCCTGAAAGGGTGTTGGCAAAGACGGCCAGGGTCAGCCCGATAATAAAGGTTATGATTGCCGCCTTTTTTATCATCGCTCCCCCGATATCCCGAAAGCCGGATTGAGACCGGATGCCTGCTCCCTCTCTTTTTTCGCCTCCTCAGGTCGCGAGGTCTTGTCGTAGAGCTCGGCCAGGGAGGCGTGCACATAGTAGAACTCAGGGTCGAGCTTGAGGGCGATATTGAGCAGCTCTTCGGCGCGCGCATAGTCGCCCTTGTAGTTCATGAGCAGCCGCGCTTGAAGGATGTAGCCGTGAGGTCTGTGCGGATATAGCTTCATCGTCTCTTCGTTGATGATCATGGCCCTATCGATCTCGGCGCGTTCCTCCATGATGTTGGCCAAATTGATCATCGCGGACAGGCCGTTGGCGCTGGGCTTCGGTATGGTCTTGAGATAATATTTTATCGCCGCGTCCTCAAGGCCGCGCTCATCATACTCATAGCCTAGGCTGTACATGGCCCTGCTGTTCGCAGGATCGACGCGCGCGACCGATTCCCATAGCTGTATGGGGCCGGCCCAATCGCGATTTCGCACTACGGTCCTGACCGAGTAAAGGACGATGAGGAGCAAAAGGAACGCGATTGCAGCGCGCCTCCAAGGGATGAGCGCGCCCACGTCATAAGCCCCCTGCACCATGAAGATCGCAAATCCTATGATAGGGACATAGAGCATTCGCTCGTCGGTGAACGTCCTTATCGGCACGATGTTAGCGGCCGGAGAGAGGGCGATGAAGAACCACGCCATGCCCAGGGGGTAGAGGAAGGAACGCTTCCGGAGCCGCAGCGGAAAATATATCGCGAGGATGATCGCCGAGAGCGCGACTCCGGTCAACGGGGCGAGCAGCGTATGATATGGCGGGATATAGTGGACTATTGTGAGATGGATCGGAGCGAACGCCATCGGCAGGTAAGAGGCCATCGTCCTTATGGCGAAGAGCGTGTGAGTGAAGAGACCTCCTCCGTGCAAAGAAAGTTGTCCCACCTGCCCCATGATGTGGGTTCGCACCAGCAGGAAAACGATTCCGGCCGCGACAAACGGAGAAAGCGTTAGAACGCTCCGCCGGAGCCTGGTTTTATTCTCCTCTGAAGGGACAAAGATGCACCACGCAAAGATGAGCGCCGGCAGTACGATGCCTGATTCTTTGGAGAGCATGGAGGAGATATAGAGGATGAGGCTTGCGGCATATAATGACCAAGACCTCTTGCGGTCACTCCACTTCAAATACGCCAGCATCGCAAACAACATGAACATCAGCGACTGCGCGTTGCCGCGCGCCGATATCCAGCTCACTGCCTCTACCTGAGCCGGGTGGGTCGCAAAGATCGCCGCGGCCAGCGCCGCCTTTGTCTCGCTGCCCATGGCTCGTCTGAGCAGGAAGAATACGAGGATGGCGTTCATCGCGTGTAGAAAGATGTTTGTCGCATGATACGGAACAGGGTTGAGTCCGAAGAGGGCGTAGGTGAGGGCAAAGGACATTGTCGTGAGAGGCCGATAGATGTCGAATTGCAGCTCCTGGGTGGATGTGCGCGATATGTCGGTGAAAAATGTCTCGGGGTTTGAGAGTGTGCGGATCCCCTGGTTATCGCGCACCGTGTAGTAGTCGTCGTACAGCAATTCCCCGCCGTAGACGTTGGCGTAGACGTCCAGGGTGAGGCACAGGAGAAGGAGGATGTAGATGGTCGATCTCTTCATGTTCATCACGGCCCCATCGGGGTAAGTTCGTTTATGGGATTCATCTGAGAGGCTTTTCTCGAGTATTCCTCCGCCTCCGCTTGCCTGCCGGTGATCCTGCATAGCTCCGCCATGGCAAAGGCGGCGTGATATGACTCGGGATTTTGATTCATGGCAGTGAGGAGCATCGCCTCCGCCGCCTTGAATTTACCCGTGCCGAGATAGAGGGCCCCCTCCGTGATATAAGGCAGAGATTTATAAGGGTAGAGTTTCATGTTGTCGGCGTTAAGCGCGAATGCCTTTTCGATGTCGCCTTTCTCGATAAACCATCTCACTATGTTGTTTCTCGCGTACATGTCTATCTCGCCGTAATTTCCCATGGCCTTGAGAAAATAAGCAATGGCCGCATCCTGATCGCGCGTGAGCGTGTGCTCCACGCCTATGTTGTACAAGGCTGTCCTGTTGTCCGGATCGACACGCAGCGCAGCCATGTTGATCGTGTAAGGACTTTGCCAGTCAAAGTTGCGCGACACGGTCATGGACGAGAAGACAACCAATATCAGAGAGAGGATGGCGACATTCGCGTTGCGCAGGCGGAGCCGCGGGGCCAGATCGAAAACAGCCTGCGTGATCACCAGAGAGATGCCAGCTATGGAGAGGTAGAGGAAGCGCTCTGCAAGAAATCCCCTGATGGGCACTATGTGAATGACCGGCGCAATCGCGATGAAGAACCAGGCCGCGCCCAGGGTGTAGATGGGGGAGCGCTTGCGCAGGCGAATAGCCATATAGACAACCGCAATGATTGAGGAGAGGCACAACCCGCTTGTGATTCCGTAAAGGTCCTGAAGGGAAGTGAATGGAGAGTCGTATTCCGTGGTGAGACCGGCGGGGAAGAACGCAAGCCATAGATATCGGGCGGCGGCCTGTACGGCGACGACTGCTTGCGCTGGGCCCCCGATCGCCTCTTCCTGGCCCAGTTGACCGAGGATATATGTGCGGATGATCAGGAATAAAGCCCCGAGCAGGAAGAACGGGAGCAGCGCCTGAAAATCGCGGCGTCTGTCATGCGATATTTTCTGCGGCATGATCAGCACCCATACCAAAAGGAGGGCAGGGAGGACGATCCCGTGCTCCTTGGAGAACATGGACAAGACATAAAGGGCGAGCGCTGCAACATAGAAGGTTCGTGAGCCTCTGTCGCCGTCTCGCCATCTCGCAAAGGCAAAAAAAGACAACAACAGGAAAAAGGTGTACTGCACGTTGCCGCGTCCGGATATCCAGCTCACCGCCTCCGTCTGGACAGGATGCACTGCGAAGATCGCCGCTGCGAACGCGGCCTTCAGCTCTCCCCCTGTAATTTTGCGGAAGAGGAAGAAGAGTATGACCGCGTTGAGGGCGTGCAGGATATTATTTATGAGATGATAGGGCAGGGGGGCCGTTCCGAACAAGAATCGCGTGACCGCAAAGGAGAGGACGGTCAAGGGCCGATAGACGTCGGATTGCAATTTGTTTGTTGCGGTTCGCACGGTGCTCAGAAAAAACTCCCCCGGCTCGGCGAAGGTTTCGATGCCGCGATTTTGAACCACAAAATAATAATCATCTCCTATGAAGTCGCCGCCCAGCGCGTTCGCATAAACCCCCAGCGCCAGGAAGAAGAGCAGCAGCGCAATCGCGCGCGTTGTTGTGAAGTATGTTTTCATCTTTTGAGCTCAGCCATGGCGGCGGCCAGCTGTTTATCCTTTGCCGTTCGCACGGACGGGTTCTCCTCCATGAAGGCCGCAGCCACTTCGGTCGGCTCCATGGCTACCTCCCTGTCCGGCGCTATGCCCGTGTTCTGCCAGGTGACGCCGTCGGGTCCGTATAGGGCCGCGGTAGTGAATTTCATCGTGTACCCGTTCTTCAGCTTCACCATTTTTTCCACAGTGGCTTTTCCAATGGTTCGTTCTCCGACGATGACCGCGCGCTTGTTTCCCCTCAGGGCGGCGGCCAGGATCTCGGAAGCCGAGCCGCTCTCCCTGTTGACCAGCACGGCCAGGGGCGTTTTCACATCTCCATCCGAGCCGGTCATGTAGCGCTGGGGGCTCCCGTCGCGGCCCACGGTGTAGAGGGCGATCGCGTCTTTTTTGAGGAGCTGGTCCGCTATCTGAAGGGCGTTCTGGAAGAGCCCGCCCGAATTGTTGCGCAGGTCGATTATCACTCCGCGGGCCTTCGTCTCTTTGAATTCGGCCATCGCGCGCGCGAAGTCGTCGGCCGTGGACTCGCTGAAATAGCGAAGCCGCAGCAGGCCGAAGCCATCTATCATCTCTCCCCTCACGTCGTCGATCTTGATCTCTTCGCAGGCGATGGCTGCGGACATCTTCTTTTTGCCGCGCTGGAAATCCAGCGAGACCAGCGTCCCGACCGGGCGCTGGATCATGTCGGCGATCTCGTTCGTGGATTTGCCCCTGAGCGAGACGCCGTCGATGGCTTCGATCACGTCCTTTGTCTTCATGCCGAGGCGTTCGGCGGGAGTGCCGGGCATTACGTCCGAGACGACGGCTGTGCCCTGGTTCGGGTCGTGCAGGAAGCGTATGCCTATGGAGCCGATCCTGCCGGCGATGTTCGAACGCACCAGCTTGTCGGTCTCCGGCGGCCATATCGTTGAAATTTCCTTGTTGTTGGCCGGCGATATCTGCCGCAATATGCCTTTGAGCGCTGAGAAGTAGGCGATTTCATCGTTGAGACCCGCGTTGTACGACTCACGCTTGAGTATATCGACCGCCTCATCGAAGGTGGCCTTGGCCTCCGGAAACGGGGCGGGGATGGCCACGTCTATGACGGGCGGCGTCGGCTTTTGCTGCGCGACCGAGAGGATGGGCGCCGTCGTTGCAGCGAGAAAGATCGCCATAACGAGAAAGATTGCGTGTCTCATCGTCGCATCTCCTTCCCTATTCCGCCCCGGTTATGCCGAACATCGGGTTGAGCTTAGAAGCTTTTTCCCGGTGTTTTTCGGCCGACTCAGGCCGCCCAGTCATGTCATAGAGATAGGCCAGGGCATCATGGACGTGGTAGGATTCCGGCTCCAGCTCAAGGGCGCGCAACAGCAGAGACTCGGCCCGCGCCAGATACCCCGAATTCAGCATGAGTATCCATGCCTGATTGATGTAAGCGCCGGTTCCTTCGGGATAGAGCTTGATGGCTTCGTTGTTTATGAACGTCGCTTCTTTTATCTGACCGCGATCCCTCAGGATCAGTGACAGGTTGACCATTGAGAACATTCCCGCCTTGTTGTTGCCGCGCATCCCTTCGAGATAATATCGCACGGCCTCATCGATATTTCCCATCCTGTAATTCTCGGCGCCAAGATTGTACATGGCTTCGTTGCTCGCCGGGTTCTCACGCGCCACGGATTGCCACAAGGGAATGGGGCCCGCCCAGTCGCGGTTTCGAACGACGGTCCGAATCGAGTAGAGGGCTACGAGGCACAACAGGAGCGCGATCGCAATCCGTCGCCGTCTGAAGATTGCGCCCAGGTCAAATGCGCCATGGGTCGCGATAATCGCAAATCCTATGATCGGCGCATAGAGGAGTCGTTCGTTTACATAGGTCTGTATCGGCAGGATGTTCATGACGGGAAACAATGTTATGAAAAACCACGCCAAGCCCAGAGGGTAGAGCCATGAGCGCCTTCTCAGCCGCAGCGGAAAATATATCGCGAGAATTATGGCGCAGAGCGCGACGCCGGTTGAGGGGCCGTAGAGTTCTTTGAGCGGGGGAGGGATGTGCTTGATCGTGAGCGCCACCGGCGCGATCGCCATTCGTATATATTCCGCCGTCGTCCGGATGGCGACGAGGCCGTGGGTGAAGAGGCTTCCGCCGTGCGGAGGCATCTGTCCCACCTTGCCCAGGATTTGGATGTGCCAAAGGATATAGCCACAGGCCACGGCAAAGAACGGGGCCAGCCGGACGAGGGGTTGTCTGAAGCTGCTGCGGTCCCCCGGCCGGTGCGCCCGGGGCGAAAGCGCGCACCACGCCAAGATGAGAGCGGGCAGCACGATCCCGGATTCCCTGGTGAGCATGGAGAGGAGATAGAGGATCATGCTTGCGGCATATAGCCAATACCTCTTTCTTTCTTCGTCCCATTTCAGATACGAGAGCATCGCGAGCAGCATGAAGAGCAGATGCTGCGGACCGCCACGGGCGGAGATCCAGCTCACCGCCTCCGCCTGCGCCGGGTGGACCGCGAAGATCGCGGCGGCCAGAGCCGCCTTTGTGTCGTCGCCCATGGCGCGCCGGAGCAGGAGGAATACGAGGACCACGTTGATCGCGTGGAGCAGGATGTTGATCGCATGATACGGGACAGGATTGAGGCCGAAGGCGACGTAGCTGAGGGCGAATGATATGGGGGAGAGCGGTCGATAGAGGTAGAACTGTATCTCCGTGTTCGAGATGCGCGAGGTGTCTGTGAAAAAATCGGCAAAATTCGAGAGCGAGTGCACGCCCGGATTGTCCGTTATCAGGTAGTAGTCGTCGTAGGCGAATTCCCCGCCGTAGACGTTGGCGAAGACGTCGAAGGTGAGGCACAGAAGCAGGAGGATGTAGATGGTCGTCCGCCTCATCGGACGTAAAAACTAACATAATTTCATGGAGATAGAAAAGGTTTTTTCAGTCTTATGACGGCGGCGGGCGCGGCCTTCTTCCAACGGCGTAACCGATGCCTGCCATGGCGAGCATGCCCCCGATCACGACCACGAGCCACCATGCCGGGATCGCGGCGGTCATGCCGGTTTCCGGCCTGGCGTCCTTGGGCTCGGTTACCTCGGCCTTGGGCGTAAGCCCCTGTTCCGCGAGTTTTTGCTCGATCTCCGCCAGCCGGAGCTCCTGTTTTTCCATAATCGTCGCGAGCTCTCCTGTGTGGGCCGAGGCTGCGTTGTTGCGGGATATGATGACGTCGATCTTGCATTCGTTCTTGTCGCACGGCTCGATCGCCAGGCCCAGGGTCGGATCGCCCATCTCGGCCCGCATGCCCTTGCCTGGCTTGTCGGAGCTGGTTATCGGGTCTCCAATGGTTATGGGCCCGTTTTCCGCGGTCACGTAGATCGGCACGCGGCCGGCCAGTGCGATCGCTGTCGCGTTTTTATCGTCTGGGTTGCCCATGACATCATAGGGGTCGGTTGAGACCACGCCGATCATCGTTCTATCCCTCGCCTTTGACGTCAGCTTGACGTTCTTCGGGTTGGCCGGGTCAAGGCTCACGAGCTGCGCTGGCTCAAGCTTCTCCTTTGAAGGATAATACTCGGCCAAGTCGGCGGCGGAGGTGCTGGCCCTGTACAGTCGGCCGTTGCTTGAATGCATCATCAAAACTCGCATGGAGGTGTTTCGCGCAGTGGTCGGAATAGATGCCGTGCTCGTGGACAGATAGAAAGCGCCGCTTCCCGACCACCCCGCTGTGCCGCGTATTGTTCCTGCCGTGATCTGGCTGCCGTCTATTGAAGCGATCTTGTTCGAAGTGATTCCGCCGGACAGCTTGTCGTTGGTGATTGCGCCGTTCGAGACAGCCGCCGAGGTGACCGCGCCGGCGGCTATCTTGGCCGAAGTTATCGCGCCGGTGCCTACCTTGGCCGAGGTCACTGCGCCGTTAGCGATCTTGATCGAGGTAACTGCGCTTGAGCCTAGTTTGGCCGAGGTCACCGCGCCTGAGGAGATATGGCCTGCAATTATCGCGTTAGTCAATATAGCGTCTGTGAATACAGAACCTTCCGCAAGCTTGTCGGATGTTATCACTTCCATGGCAAGTTTTTCATTCATCACCGCGCCGTCCGCGATCTGGACCGAGGTGACAGCGTTGGCGGCTATCTTGGCCTCAGTCACTGCGCCGGAATCGAGATCGTCAGAGCCTACTGCGCGAAAGGCGATATGAGAGGACTGAACGGCTTCGGAGGCGATCGCAGACGAAGTCACCGCGCCTTCGTGAATCTCGTTGTTGTCAATTACTGAACCCAGCTTCGAGATATTGCCGCCGACATGGGAATCCAGGATCGCGCCGGAGGCTATTGCAGGCGAGGTCACCGCGCCGGCGCCGAGGTGAGTTGAGGTTATCTGGCCCGTCCCTATATGATCGGCAGTTATCTCGCCCGATCCTATCTGTTCGCCTAACAAAGTGCCGTTCAATTTGCCTACATTGAGGGAGGTGATCTTTGCGTCCACCACTGCGCCGTCCGCGATCGCAGCCGAGGTCACCGCGCTGGAGGCGATCTTGGCCGAGGTAACTGCGCTGCTGGCAATGGCAGCCGAGGTCACCGCGCTGGCGCTGAGTTTGCCCGAGGTGACTGCGCTGTTGGATAGCAGGGCGCTGGTGATTGCGAGGGCATCTATCTCGGCGGTGCCGATCGTCGCGCCCAACTTCGATATGTTGCCGCCGACATGAGTATCCAGGATCGCGCCGGCGGCGATCTGTGCGCTGGTCAGGGTGCCTGAGAGCTTCGTGGTGCTCATGCCCACGATCTCGCCGTCCTCGATCGTAGCGCCCAACTTCGTGATGTTGCCGCCGACCTTCGCGTCCACCACCGCGCCATTGGCGATCTTGATTGAGGTCACGGCGTCAGAGGCGAGTTTGGCCGAGGTTACCGCGCCTGAGAGGATCTTAGCTGAGGTGACCGCGCTGTCGCCGAGCTTGGCCGAGGTTACCGCGCCGTTGATGATCTTGTCAAAAGTCACCGCGCTGGCGCCTATTTTGTCCGAAGTCACCGCGCCTGTGCCTAGCTTGGCTGCGACTATCGCTCCGTCTGCGATCTGTGCGCTGGTCAGGGTGCCGGAGAGCTTCGTGGTGCTCATGCCCACGATCTCGCCGTCCTCGATTGTCGCGCCCAACTTCGTGATGTTGCCGCCTACCTTGGCGTCCACCACCGCGCTGTTTGCGATCAAAGCGCTGGTGATTGCGAGAGCATCGATCTCGGCGGTGCCGATCGTCGCGCCCAGTTTCGAGATATTGCTGGAGAGCTGGGCATCCGGCACGGTTCCGGTCAACTTCGCGGCGTTGAGGGAGGCGATCCTGGCTTCATCGACCGTGCCGGTCAGCTTGGCAGCGTTCAAAGAGCCTATCTTGGCGTCCACCACCGCGCTGTCTGCAATCGCCGCCGAGGTCACTGCAAGGGCGCCGATCTTGGGAGAGGTGATCGCGCCGTTAGCGATTTTGACCGAGGTCACAGCCCCCGTATAAATCTTGGCGGAAGTCACCGAGTTGTTGGCAAGCTTGGTCGCCACCACGGCGACATCTGCGATTGCATCTGAGGTGACCGCGCTGGCGGCGATCGAAGGTGAGGTCACAGCTCCTGAGCCTAGCTTGGCTGCGACTATCGCGCCGTCCGCGATCTGAGCGCTGGTCAGGGTGCCTGAGAGCTTCGTGGTGCTCATGCCAACGATCTCTCCATCTTCGATCGTTGCGCCTAGCTTCGTGATGTTGCCGCCGACATGAGAATCCAGGACAGCTCCGGCGGCGATGCTATCTGACGTCACGGCGTTGGTATCGATTGCTCCCGCTGTTACCGCTTTTGCGCCGAGTTTGTCTGAGGTCACGGCCTCGGCAGCAATCTTGGTATCGACTATGGCGGCGTCTTCAATCTCGTCCTTGCCGATCGACGTGCCCAACTTCGTGACGTTGCTGGAGAGCACGCTGTCCGCCACGGTTCCGGTCAGTTTCGCGGCATTGAGGCCGGCGATGATCGACTCGTCAGCTGTGCCTGTGAGCTTGGCAGCGTTGAGGGAGGCGATCTTCGCGTCCACCACCGCGCCGTTGGCGAGGTAACCCGAGGTTATGGCTCCGGTGCCAATTCGTGCGATAGGCAGTGTGCCTACGGTCAGCTTGGCGGCGTTGAGGCCGGAGGCGATATTCGCGTCAGGTATTGACGTGCCCAGTTTTGTGATATTGCTCGAGAGTATGGTGTCAGCGACCGCACCGGTCAGCTTGGCGGCGTTGAGGGATGCGATCTTCGCGTCCACCACTGCGCCATTTGCAATCTGAGCGCTGGTCAGGGTGCCTGAGAGCTTCGTGGTGCTCATGCCAACGATCTCGCCATCCTCGATTGTCGCACCCAACTTAGTTATGTTGCCGCCGACCTTGGCGTCCACCACCGCGCCGGCGGCGATCAATCCGCTGGTGATTGCGAGGGATTCGATCTCGCTCGTGCCGATCGTCGCGCCCAACTTCGTGATATTGCTTGAAAGCAG
>JBAZOP010000081.1 GCA_041648665.1 bacterium
TTATGGTGAAGAGGACTTATCAACCCAGCAAGCGCAAACGCAAGAACAAGCACGGATTTCGCAAGAGGATGAGGAGCAAGGGGGGCCGCAAGGTCCTGGCGAAGCGCAGGTCCAAAGGCAGGGCCCGCGTCTCTGTGCGCTGATCCGGCCCGATCCGCAATATGCCAAGATTTAAAAGGAGTGCGCGCATCCTGCGCCCAGAGGATTATCAGGCGGTCAAGGCGCGCGGGGTCTCTGCCCGATCCGGCCCGATCGTTGTCGCAGTCCTGCCGGGCAGGTTGAAGAGGCTTGGCATAGCGGTTTCCAAGTTCGTCGGGAACGCTGTGGAGCGAAACCGGATCAAGCGCGTGATCAGGGAATTCTTCAGGCAGAACCAGGGGTCCTTCCCTTCTGGAGATTGCGTCGTGATACCGCGCAGGGGCGCAGCAAGCCTTGAAAACAAAAAGATCAGGGAGAGTCTCGCTGCTGCGCTCGCTTCCCTCTTAAACGCGGCGAGGGGCGGACATTGTGAATCGAATGAAGAAGGTGATGATAAAGATGGTTGATGCGTATGGCGCGGCGTTGTCGCCGATCGCCGCGGCGCTCGGCGCTCGCTGCAGGTTTCATCCGACGTGCTCTCTGTATGCGAGACAGGCGATAGAAAAATTTTCCCTTCCGCGCGCAGTTGCGCTTATCGCGTCGAGGCTGATTCGGTGCAACCCGTGGTGCGAAGGCGGAATCGACCAACTCCCTGAAAGGGATACGAGGTGAAGATGAAAATCAGGATCAAGACAGAGCACAGGGCGTTGATAGCGGTCGTCCTCTCCGCGGCATTCTTCATCGTATGGTATGCGGTGATCAATCCGTCCAAGCAGGCGGCGGCCCCGCAGGCCCCAGCCCAGAGCGAGGCGACGGGAAGCGCCCCATCCGAGGTCAAGGCGCAGGACGGCGCCGTGGCCGATCCGGCCAACCCCTCGGCCGAGGCAGCGGCCTTTGCGGACGATCCTCAATCCAAGATCCCCGCGCGCTCCATCGAGATCAAAAACAATCTCGTCGCTGCGACGATAAGCAGCGACGGAGGCGCGCTGACCGGCTGGTCTCTCGCCGACTATACGCAGGGCACCGACAAGGGCAGTCCGCTCATAGACCTCGCGTCGGGCGACGTAAGGGATCACCGCTTTCTGGGGCTCTCCGTGGATGGGACTGGTTTCACGATACCGGCCAACCCGCGCTACGAGGTGGTGAGTTCCACGGATTCTGAGGTCGTGCTGCGTTGGCGCAGGCCAGGCGAGATAACCATCGTGAAGAAAATCTCGCTTGCGCCGGACCGCTATGTTGCCGACGTTTCGGTCGAAGTGACGAACGAATCCGCGAAGCCTGTTTCAGCTAAACCAGGGCTCTCGCTCAGCGGGATCAACGTTCCGCAGGAGAAGAAGGGGTTCCTCTCGTTCATGCAGCCACCCCAGACTGATATCGTGCAGCCTGCTTATTATTCGGACGGAAAGGTTCACAGGGAGAAGAAGGTGGCGGAGACGGTCTCTGTCCCGGGCGCGGTCTACTGGTCCGGGCTCGAGAGTCGCTACTTCATCAGCGCGGTGATACCGAGGGTTCAGGGCGAGGGTCTGGCCGCGTTCTACGGCGCGCAGAAGGTCGAGGGAGAAAAACCAGGCACTATGGAGCTGTGGGCGGGAGCATCCCTTCCGGCGGCGCCCATCATGCCCGGCCAGAGCACGTCATTCGCCTTCACCGTCTATTCCGGTCCCAAGGACATAAAGCAGCTGAAGGATATGGGGGTAGGTCTCGAGAAGGCGATCGACTACGGGTGGTTCTCGGTCATCGCCGTGCCTATTCTCTATCTGCTCAAGTTCTTCCACAGCCTGATTCACAACTACGGCGTTGCGATAATATTGCTTACCGTGTTCGTGAAGCTCCTCCTTCATCCGATCAACGTCAAATCACTCAAGTCCATGAAGGCGATGCAGCAGCTGCAGCCCAGGCTCAAGGAGCTGCAGGCGAAGTACAAGGACGACAAACAGCGGCTCAATGCGGAGACCATGCAGCTCTTCAAGGCCCACAAGGTGAATCCGATGGGCGGATGCCTGCCGATGGTCCTGCAGCTGCCGATATACATCGCGCTCTATAAGGTGCTGTGGAGTTCGATAGAGCTCTACCATGCGCCGTTCTTCTGGTTCTACCGCGACCTTTCGGCTCCGGATCCGTATCTCATCACGCCGATACTGCTCGGCGTCTTCATGGTCGCGCAGCAGCATCTGACGCCCAGCGCATCCGTCGATCCGGCGCAGAAGAAGATGATGATGTTCATGCCGATCATGTTCACCATGTTCATGCTTTTCCTGCCGGTCGGTCTCGTGATATACATCCTCGTCAACACAGTGACGAGCGTGACCCAGCAGTGGATGTACAACAAGGGGATCGGCTTCATGGATCTCATCCGCGGCAGGTTCAAGTTTCGCGCCGCAAAGGCGTGAATAAGGAGGGGCGTATGCACATACCAGGTCACGGTTTTCTCTCTGCACCGATAGCCGGCGCGACATGGGCGATGGCGGCGGGTGCGCTGATCCAGTCGATCAGAAATATCAAAAGCCGCGTAACAGCGCGTTGTTTTGCCAAGGCGGCGCTGCTCGCCGCGTTCGTGTTCGTGGCCCAGCTCGAGATCTTCGATTTCCCGGCAGGAGGGACGACGGCCCACGTCATTGGCGCCATGTTGCTCGTCGCCTTGGCTGGGCCTTATGCTGCGACCCTCATCATGTCGACGGTGCTCACCCTTCAGTGGGCCCTGCTTGGCGACGGCGGGTTTGTCTCGCTCGGCGCCAACATCGTGAGCATGGCAGTCGTAGCGCCTTGGGTGGGATGGGTTGTATACAGGTCGATTATATCTATGCGCGGGGGCTCGGCAATAAATACCGTGGCGCTATTCGTGGGCTCCTGGATCTCGATGGTGGCTGCCGCGAGCGTCTGTTCTTTAGAACTGTGGACTTCCGGTGCGTCGCCGCTTAACGTGGTGCTCCCCTCCATGGTGCGGGCGCATGCCTTGGCCGGGGTCGTCGAGGGCGCAGTCACTATAACTGCTGTCTTTGCATTCAAGGCGGTTGAGGCGAGGATCTCGGCCATCATTCCAGGTGGCCGATCTTTTTTATGACTGAGTCGATCTCTGCGGGATTTTTGGCGAGCTCCTTCACCAGCTCTTCGTAGTGCTTTGTTTTCACTTTGTGTTGTTTGCAGGCTGAGGCGAGTTTTGTCAGTGCATCGTCTGATATTCGCTCCGGATCAAGACCTTGCCTCCTCAAGCTTCGCGTCGCTTGCCCGATCAACCTCCCCACCAGCTTCATGTCAGCCTTTTCTTTCGCAAGCCTGTCGATCAGCGCGATGCGCGTGGAGAGCGCCAGGTCTTTTATCGTGTCTTCGGGCAGGCCGTACTTTCTGAATCGTTCCTCGACTGCATAGGTCGGCTCGGGCAGCTTCGACCGGATTGCCTCCACGCGCTCCTTCGTGATCTTGATCGGCGGATGATCTGTGTCAGGGTACATACGGTCAGCGCCAGGGAGTATGCGCTCGAAGTCAGTGAGCCCCTCGCGCAGGTGCTGCCTGGTCTCACACGGCACGCCAATGCACGCTTCCTTCATTCGGTCGCGGATCTCCTGCGTGGCTGTTATCGTGTCGCTCTCCTGCCCCCAGACTATTAGGCCCACATCATTATCGCCCAATCTCATCGCGAGGCGCATAGCGCGCATGTCTATGTGGTTGCGCGGGTACTCCGGGTAGTTATCGGTATGGTAGATGTTTGGGATGTCGTCGAGGCATGCGATCACCCTCACGCGGCCAGCGAGTTCGGAGGAGAACATCCTGCCCGGCTGCGTCGGCGTATTGAGTATTCCCTTGATTCCCTCGATGCGGATGCCGCGTATGCGATGGCCTTTGCTTATGGCGTCTGAAAGGATCGGCGAGCGCGTGCCCCTGAACTCGTCGGTGAGGTCCAGCTCAAAAGTTTTGAGATTCTCCGCCGTGATCTTTCTCTTTGTGAGCTCTTTGCGGATGTCCAGCAGGGCCTTCTGCCGCAGCGCCTCGATACGCGTGAGCTCAGGGATGAGCTGATAGCGCGGCACACCTTTGATCTCCACGCGCGATCCGCCCTCGATGGAGACGTTGACGTCCTGGCGCGTGGCGCCGATGCCGCGGCGGACCTTGCCGGTGGCGCGCAAGAGCCTCCCGATGTGGCGCACGCCGCGCGCGGCCTCCTCAGGAGACTTGAAACACGCATCTGTCACCACCTCGATCAGCGGCATGCCTAGGCGGTCGGTGCGGAAGTGGATGAAGTGGCGTTCGTCCTTGGCTTCGCGGCAGGCGTCCTCCTCTATGGAGAAGTGCGAGATCCCGATGCGTTTTCCCTCGAACGGGATCGCGCCGTTGATGCCCACGATGCCTGTGCGCTGGAAGCCGGTGGGTATCGATCCGTCCAGGTATTGTTTGCGGGCTATGTGGAACTCGTCCACGACTCCGCAGCCGCACAGGAGTGCCAACTCGATGGCGATATCGAGTGCCTGGCTGTTTATGGGGAACGGCGGGGTGTCGTCCATGTCATAGGTGCAGACGGAGTTCTTGTTGAGGAGATAGACGATCTCCTTCTTGGTCTTGAACTCCATCAGCGCGCAACCGTCGTACACGCCCATCTCGGAGAGCGTCGGCCGCATGTGGCGCAGCACCTCCGCGTGGTGCTCGTTGCTGTAGAGCCCGGCCGGGCAGCGGCAAAAGAGCTTCTTCTCCGTCAGCAGCTGCTGATGGATCTCCACCCCGCACTTGAATCCCAGCTTTGTGAGGTCTTCGCTCATCGCGCCGGGACACTAGTAAATCTGACGGTCTAGAGGCAAGCACAAGTTTCTATATTCGGGTCCTGTCGCCGGCTCACCCCCATTTGCGGCATCCCGAAGCCAAAACTTGTTCTTGCTTCCAAGCGCTCATTTTTACTAGTGTCTCCCCGCCATGACGGATGCGGATAAATACAAGGGTTACCGGGAGCCGGCGCTTACGGTGCTCAAGAAATATAGCGTCGAGGTCTGGGACAGCGTTGAGATCGAGACCCCCAAGGGCCCGTTTGTCGGCCTCATCCTCCCCCGCTCCACGACCGAGGACTCTGATCACGTGGTGATCAAGATGCCGATCGGCTACAACACCGGCGTCCACGTGGACTCGATCAAGGGGATAAAGAAGACCGGCCACCGCGAGGGCAAATACGCGATACCTGAGCAGGACTTCCCGGTAGACAAGCGAAAACCCTACGTCTATCTGCTCGGCACAGGCGGCACGATCGCCTCCCGCCTCGACTACAAGACAGGTGCTGTGGTCCCTGCTTTCTCGCCGGGCGAGCTCTATGGCGCCGTGCCGGAACTCGCCGATGTCTGCAACCTGACCACCAAGAAGCTCTTTGGCGTTTTCTCCGAGAATATGGCGAAGGAACAGTATCAGACGCTCGCAGAGGAGATAGGCAGGCTCATACGCGAAGAACGAGTTGACGGGATCGTGATCGGCCATGGCACGGATACGATGCACCACACCGCAGCTATACTATCCTATATGGTGCAGGATTCGCCGATCCCGATCGTGATCGTGGGCTCGCAACGCTCCAGCGATAGACCTAGTTCGGACGCTGCGCGCAATCTGATAAACTCTGCCTATAGCGCAGCGCACTCTGACATCGCGGAGATCATGGTCTGTATGTTCGGCCCGACCTCCGACGACTACGGACTCCTTCACATCGGCACGCGCGTGCGCAAGATGCACTCGAGCTATCGCTCCACTTTCCGCACCGTAGGCGATATACCGTACGCCATGGTCTTTGCTGCGAGGCATGCGCTCAGCTGGGAGCCGCCGTCAGGCTCGGAGGGGATCGTTGCTCTTCGCGAGCACAAGATGCGCAGGAAGGACAAGAACGTAAAGATCAACACCTCCTTCGACGATCGCGTCACGATCCTCTACTATTATCCGGGCATGAATCCGGACCTGGTCGACGCGATCGTGGACAAGGGCTATCACGGAATCGTGATCGCTGGCACCGGTCTCGGGCACGTGAACTCGGTGCTCAATCCAGCGCTCAAGCGTGCGATCGACAAGGGCGTGGCGGTGGTGATGACAGTGCAGACTCTTTGGGGCTACGTGCACATGAACGTCTACGACACTGGGCGCTACCTGCTCGATCTCGGCGTCATCCCGTGCGAGAATATGATACCTGAGGCGGCGTATATGAAGTTGTGTTGGACCCTGGGCCAGACGCGAGATTTGCAGAAGGTACGCGAGATGATGCTCACCCCAATTGCCCGCGAGATCACGGAGCGCGAGCCGCACAACGGATATCTCATCTACCAGGGCGGCATCCCCGAGGTCGAGCGGTTCCTATCCACGTACAAGAAATAGTCAATCAAAGCCCGAAGAAATTTTTGATGCGATTTGCAATGCTCTGGATCTGCGATGGCCGGTCCTTTGCGCCCTCTTCCAGTTTCTTTGCAGTGTCCGCCTGACGCAGGGCCAACGCCTGGGCGAGAGCCTCGGTTATCGACGCATCCCTGGAAAGGATTTCTGCGAAGACCGCTTTGTCTATGGCGAAGAGGATTGAATCGCAGCGCGCGCGCACAGTCGCTGACCTGGGCTCGCCGGTGAGCAGGCTCATCTCGCCAAAGAATGACGGGGGGGTGAGGGTGGCCACAGGGATGGTCGAGTCCTTGCCCACCAGGACCTCGCAGGAACCGGAGTGCAGGATATACATCGAATCTCCGGCGTCGCCCTGCCACACCACGGTCTCTCCGTCGGCGTATGTCTCCATGCGCATGCTGGAGGCGATCGTGTCCCTGGCCTGCGCGGAGAGCGGGCCAAGGATCGGCACCTTCTCCAACTCCTCGCGCGCAGCCGCCCTCTCCTTCTTCGCCTCCGCCTCCGCGTGCGTGCGCTCTATGTGGTGGTGCTGCACGTCGCGGATCGGGAACGGTATCTTGATCCCGTTGCGCCGCAGCGCGTACCAGATGCGGTTCATCACAGAAGCGCGGAGCTCCGGAGAGATGCCGTAGTCCTCGTACGTGAAGCGCAGCTGGTACGTGATCGCGAAGTCGCCGTAATCGATGACCCTGACGACTGGAGCCGGGACCTTCAGGATCCTCGCTTCTTCCCGGAGCGTATCCAGGAACACCTTGCGGACCATGCTTGGCTGGGCGTTGTATTCGACACCCACGTTGATCTTCATGGTGTGGAGCCTGGAGGGTTTGGAATAGTTAGTCACGAGGGTCTTGACGATATCGAGGTTGGGCACGTAGATCATCTCACTCTCGAAGTTGATGATCCTCGTGGACTTCCATCCGATGCCCACCACCCGGCCCACCTTGTCGCCGTAACCTATCCAGTCGCCTATCGCGTATGGCCTTTCGAGCTGCAGCGACAGCCCGGCGAAGAGGTTGCCTAGCAGATTCTGCGCTGCGAGTCCGATCATCGCGGTGAGGACGGCGGAGGTGGTGATGAGCCCTGCGAGGTTCACCCCGCCCTTCTCTCGCAGCACGATGAAGATGATCAGTGCGTAGATCGCGAAGAGGATGAAGTCCTTCGTGAGGTTGGGGAGTCTCCCCTTGCCCTGGATCTTGAGCCATAGCTCGACCGTTGACGCGAAGAGGAGCCTCGCCACGGCGCAATAGAGGGTTATCACCGCGGAGGTGTCGAGCCAGTGCGAAAGGGCTGGGCTCAGATAATTCGCCAGAAGCTTGTGCAGGATGTCCAGGGCCAGATAGACGATCAGCAGGCCGACGGGTATCAGGTACATTTTCTGAGATCTGCAGGCTGCCAGACGGTACGCCAGGAGCACGATCATTATCGATAGCGCGACCCACGGGTTGTCGATGAGGCTCCGCACGAGCCCTGTGTTCGTATCCATGCGAGCAAGTATACGATATTTAACATCGATGTCGATAGGTTCGGTTCTAACGGCTTTTCAGGGGATGCCGTATGTGCTAGCCTGATCTCGATGCCAAAGGCGAAGATAAAGTTCTGGGGAGTGCGCGGCTCGATCGCAGCCCCCGGTAAGAGGACCGCGGGGTTCGGCGGCAACACCACATGCGTCGATATCGAATATGGCGGGTCCAGGGTCATATGCGATGCCGGCACCGGCATCCGGCCACTGGGGCTTTACCTCATGAAGCGCTTTGGCCACAGGCCGATGGAGGCGATGATCCTGCTCTCCCACGTCCACTGGGATCACTACATAGGCCTCCCCTTCTTCAGGCCCATATATAATGATAAGAACAGGTTCACGATAGCCGGGCCCAGGGTCCTGGGCCAAAACTTTGAAGGCGCGCTCAAGGATGCGATCCGGCCGCCCTACTTCCCCATCAGCACGGTCGATTTCAACGCCCGGGTCGAATATACGAACATAGGGCCAGCTGAGTACCAATATGGGGAGATCAGGATTGTGCCGCATGAGGCGCATCACCCGCAGGGTGCGTACGGGTGGAGGTTCTATTTCAAGGACGGGAGATCGATAGTGCTCATGACCGACAACGAGCCGCGGGGCGCAGCCGTGAAAAACAAGCTCGTGAAATTCATGGCCGGCGCGGACGCGATCATACACGACGCCCAATATACGCCCGAGGTTTATTCAGAGCGGATCGGCTGGGGACACAGCCCGTACACGTTTGCGATCGATATCGCCAGGGCGGCAGGGACGAAAAAAATCTTCCTCACCCACCATGATCCTGAATCAGATGACGCATGCTTAAGAAAGATTTTCACCAAGGCGAAGTCATACGCGCGCTCGACGGGATGTGGCGCAAAGGTGGAGATGGCGCGCGAAGGGCTCTCCTTCTCGGTCTGATCAAGATGCAAGACGACCTTTCGAAATATTTTGCCCTGCTCTCCAGATGGAACAAAAGCATCAGGCTCGTCTCTTCCGCTGAGAGCGAGGAAGAATTTCGTACGAAGCACTTGCGCGACGCACTGGAGCTCTTGCCTTTTCTTTCCGATGCCAGGACCCTCATCGATATCGGCACGGGCGCCGGGCTCCCCGGAATACTGATAAAGATTTTGAAGCCGGAGATCGAAGTCACTCTGCTTGATTCGATCAGGAAAAAAATCAGTTTTTGCGATGAGGCCATACGCACGCTTGGACTAGTTGGGATCAGGGCGGTGACAGGTCGTGCCGAAGATGACAACATTATGAAATTATTAGGCAAATTTGACGCCATCGTTTCGAGGGCAACGTGGGAGCTGAAGAAATACTTAATAATATCAAAACCTTATCTTGCCGATGGGCCTGCTGCCGGCATCTATGCCCTCAAGGGGGCAAAGTGCGCCGAAGAGCTCTTGGATGCTAAAAAAACCATAGAAAAACAAGGACTTAAGCTCGTCATCGACTACCCCTACTCCGTCGGCCCCCTCTCCAGGCATATTCTGATCTTTAAAAAAGCCTAACTTTGCGGCATTGCCGCGATCAACCACCGAGTTTCTGCGAATGACATTGATGGCTCACCCAAATTGTTTCACGTGAAACAATTTCAATTGAGCTTGCACTTTCCTGTTGTGCGAATTAATAGCCAAGTCATCCCCGCAACAATCAGGAGTGGCCATGGCCGAAATAATCGCTGTGTGCAATCAAAAGGGCGGCGTGGGCAAGACGACCACGTCGATCAACCTCGCTGCGTCGCTCGCTGCAGCGGAAAAGCGCACGCTGCTCCTGGATTTGGATGCGCAGGGCAACGCCACCACAGGCATGGGGCTCAATAAACATCAGATGCAGCAGAGCATCTATGATGTGCTGATCAATGAGGTTGACCTGAAATCAGTAATGGTTGGCACTGAGCTGCCATTCCTCAAAATATTGCCGTCCAACACGCAGTTGGTCGGCGCTGAGATAGAGCTCGTTGGAATTGTTTCACGTGAAACACGCCTCAAGGAACACCTTCAGAAGATTAATGACGATTTCGACTATATCATCATAGACTGCCCTCCCTCGCTGGGGTTGCTTACTCTCAACGCCCTAGTTGCAGCAAATTCAGTGCTCATACCGGTTCAATGTGAATATTTCGCCATGGAGGGGATTGCGGACCTCCAGAGGACCATATCGCTTGTATCGGGGAGGCTCAATCCTGAGCTCAAGATACGCGGCATAGTCCTCACCATGTTCGATGCGCGCAATAATCTCTCGCATCAGGTCCAGGGTGAAATCAGAAATCATTTTAAAGACGCGGTGTTCCATGTGGTGATACCCAGGAACGTGCGGCTTTCCGAAGCCCCCAGTCATGGGAAGCCCATACTTTTATACGACGTCGCTTCTAAGGGAGCGCAGAGTTATTTTGAGCTTGCAAAGGAAGTGTTGTCAGTGGGCGGCCAGTCAGTTGCGTAATATATTGGTATTATTAGCTAATATAAATTTCGAGGAGGGTCGATGCAGGTAAAACGAGGTCTTGGAAGGGGACTCGAGTCGCTCATTCCGCCGCCGATAGTGACTGACGAGGGGCAAAAAGGCGAGGGCTCGGGTTACAGGATGATCCCGGTGGATAAGATTGTTCCAAACAGGCTTCAGCCTCGTTCCGTTTTTGACGAGGAAAAATTGCGTGAGCTCTCCGAATCGATCAAGGAGCAGGGCGTGATTCAGCCGCTCGTCGTCTCGCAGATGCCCGATGGCCGCTTCGAGCTGATAGCCGGAGAACGCAGGCTGCGCGCCTCTCGCATGGCCGGGCTGGAGAGCGTGCCCGTGGTCGTAAAGAAGACGGAGGACGAGGGGATGCTGGCGCTCTCCATAATAGAGAACATCCAGCGCGAGGATCTCAATCCCATCGAGGAGGCGCACGCGTATCGTGAGCTGATGGATTTGTTCTCCTACACCCAGGAAGACGTGGCCAAGAAGCTCGGCAGGACCAGGGTCGCCGTCGCGAACAGCGTGAGGCTTTTGGCGTTGCCCCAGATCATTCAGGATGACGTGGCCGCTGGCCGCTACTCTGCGGGCCACGCCAGGGCGATGCTTGCGGTCGAGAAGATACACGAGAGGCTGAAGCTCAGGGAGCGGATACTGCGGGAGATGCCCACGGTGCGGGACGTGGAAAAGATCGTGCAGTCTTACGTCTCGGGTGGTAATAAACGCGGTCGCAGGAAAGCCGCGCTCTCCCCTCAGCTCGCCGAGATCGCGGATAACCTGAAGCAGTTTCTCGGCACCAAGGTGCAGATCCAGCCCAGGGCCGCGGGCGGAAAGATAACGATCGATTATTACTCGCCGCAGGACCTCGACAGGATTTACACCACCATAGCGTGCAGTCGAGAGGCGGCTGCGGCATGCGAAGTTTAACGTGCAGTTCAACGCGGGGGGAATGCCATGGCACGAAACAACAAGGACGCAAATCAGATCAACGGGCTCATCGATCGCGGATGCAACGTGGAAGGGAAGCTCGCTTTTGACGGCACCGTGCAGATCAACGGCGATTTCACCGGCGAGATACTCTCGGACGGAACGCTCATAGTGGGACCCGAGGCCAAGATCGCGGCCAAGATTCAGATCGCGACGATCCTCGTGGAAGGCAACGTCGAGGGCACGATAGAGGCCAAGCAGAAGGTCGAGCTCAGGCGCGGCGCGACGTTCGTGGGGGATATCGAGTCGCCGGCCTTGGTCGTGGAGGAGGGCGCGGTATTCCAGGGCCGCAGCCAGATGCTCTCCACCGTAGCGGCAACTCAGCCGAACCAGACCGGTTATGCCGCAGATGGCGCATACGCCGCGGAGGAGAGCGCCGACTCGCTGATGATGTGAGCGCGCCGGGGCAAGGGGGCTCCGCATGATCGCAGTCGCCAACGAATCCTTCAGACTCGTGCCTGACTGGACGCTGCTGCCGCAGACGGCGGTCTTCCTCGCCGTCGTCGTCGGTCTGTCTGTATTGGTCTTCCGCCCGGTCAGAAAAATTATCCAAAGACGCAGGGAGTTCACAATAGAAGCGAAGGCGGATGCGGAGGTTCTCGCGGAGGAGGCCCTGCAGCTTGCGATCGGCCGCGACGAGGTGCTGGCCATGGTGCTCACCGAGGCCCAGGTCGACCGCGACAAGAAGCTGGCGGCGGCTTACAGGGAGGCGGACCGAATGACCGCCGAAGCCAGGGAGAACGCCCGCAAGGTATTGTCGGCCAACGCTGTGACGGTAGAGGCAATGAAAAAATCGCTCGAACAGGATGCGGGGGTGCATGCGGCCGATATAGCGGAGAGCATTGTGGACCGCATCTTGAAGTGAATTGGGGGAGATATCGGACATGACGGGCGCTGTGATATTCAGGCTGATGAACTTCTCCATCCTCGCGTACGCCCTCTTGAAAATTATGGGCAAGGCGATGCGTCAGTTTTTCTTCGCAAGGCGCATGCGGATACGCAAACAGATGGTGGAATCCATAATGGCGCTTCAGGTCGCCAGGACCAAGGAGGCCAAGAGCCGCAGGGACTATGAGGGTCTGCCCGAGGACATATCGGCAAGGCGTAGCGCCATAACTAAGAGGACCGAGAAGGAATGCACGGACATCGAGGATGGCGCGCGCTCCAAGGCCGCGCATATAGTCGATGAGGCGGTCAGGTTTGCGGCCGAGGAGAGGGCGCGGGCGGCGCATGACGTCAAGAGGGGTATTTTGGACGAGGCATTTGCGCTCGCAGAAAAGGATATTGTGAAGAGGGCCGGCGCTAAGGTGCTTTCGGCGTATGCGGAGCGCGGGCTTCACGAGCTCAAGGGGGAATGCAGGCGGATATGAACGCATCCGCGGGAGGCCGTGTTTGAGGGAAAGATCGCTCGCAAAGAGGTACGCAAGGGGGATCGTAGAGGCTGCGCTCTCCGGCGAGGGCGACCTCGACGAAATCGTCCGTCAGATGCAGGCGTTGGACGTCGCATGCAGGGAGGCGAAAGGGTTCGTAAAGGGGCTTTCGGACGACCGCATCAAAGTTGCGAAGAGACTTGAGGCCGTAAAAAGCATCGCAAAGACGATGGGGCTAGGGCCTTTTGTCACCGGACTCCTCCTCCTGCTCGTGAAAAACAGGCGTGCGCGGATCATCCCGATGGTGGCGTCGGAGGCGGTGGACATCATATCCCTGCGCGAGGGTAAGGCGACGGCGGAGCTCTCTGTTGCAGAAGATGGGATCGCAGCCGAGGTGAAGGCCAGGACAGAGGAGATATTGTCGCACGCGACAAACAGGAAGGTGACATGCGATGTCAGGATCGATCCGGGGATCATAGGCGGCTTCAGGCTGAAGCTCGATGATTTTATTTACGATGCGAGC
>JBAZOP010000082.1 GCA_041648665.1 bacterium
GATGGGCTGCCGCACTTCAACGCCAAGACCGAGGCTGAATGGAAGCAGTTCTTTCTCAATTTTCTGGACCGCACGGTAGCCAAGAAGGCGCTGCTTGAAGACATAAAGCAGTTCTTCATGCGCGGCGTCGTGCAGAAGGGGGCCAAGGGGATCTTCATAGGAGATTTGCTCCTCGCCAACGGCCGCACCGAGAAGTTCGTCCGTTTCTCCATACTCGCGGAGGCGCTCGCGAAGCTCAAGGCCATGATGCCGGGCAGCCAGGTGACGAAGGAGATGCTGGGCAAGCTCACGGGCGAGGAACTCATGTACCTCGCACTCGCCGCGTCGCGCGGCAGCGAGTTCGCGTTCCAGCAGGAGGCTGCGAAGGGGCGCTTCGGGCTCGCCAGGGCCGAGGCCCAGGCAGCGGAGAAGCTCGGCATCACTCTGGAGCAGCAGCTGCAGAAGAAGACCAAATTCCTCAAGGGCAAGAAGGGCGGCCGCGGCATGGCATGGTATGACCGCGACTCCGAGCCCGAGGAGCTGCCGTATCAGTTCGTGCCCTGGTGGCAGTGGGGAAATCTCAAGAACACCGGTTCCACAAAGTGGGTCACCCGCGTCTTCTACGGTTCTCTGTTCATCCTCTCGATGATCGGCATAGCGCTGCTCACTGCGAGGCTTCTGTCAGGGCACTGACCCGGGGCTCGATTTTTTTCAGATAATTCAATCTGGGGGCGACGATGACCAAGACTGCGCATCCGAGGAAATCCAGGCTCATAATCCCGAAGGGCTACAGGCCGAAGCTCCACCTGCGCGAGACGGAGATAGCGATCAAGTTCGTGAAGGACTTTTTCCAGAACCACCTGGCGCGCGCCCTCTCGCTCACGCGCGTTTCGGCGCCGATCGCAGTCTCGGCCGCGAGCGGCGTGAATGACTACCTCAACGGCATCGAGAGGCCGGCCTCCTTCTACATAAAGGACGTGGGCGTGGAGGCCGAGATCGTGCAGTCGCTGGCCAAGTGGAAACGCGCCGCGCTGGCCGATTACGGCATGAAGCCTGGCGAGGGGCTCTACACGGATATGAACGCGATCAGGCCGGACGAGCGCCTGGACAGCCTGCACTCCGTCTACGTGGACCAGTGGGACTGGGAGAAGATACTGAAGAGGGAGGAGCGCGACCTCGACTATCTCAAGAAGACGGTGAAGACCATCTACGCGGTGATCGCAAGGACCGAGCGCATCCTCTGCCGCAGGTACCCGAAGCTCGGGCACCCGGTGCTTCCGCCGCGCATCCACTTCGTGCATGCGGAGGAGCTGGAGGCGGCGTACCCGAGGCTTGCGCCCGAGGAGCGCGAGGAGAAGATCGTAAGACAGAAGGGCGCGGTGTTCGTCATCGGCATCGGTTACCCTCTCGCAGACGGCAGGCCCCACGACGGCCGCGCGCCCGACTACGACGACTGGTGGACCGAGACCGGCCGTGGCCGCAGGGGACTCAACGGCGACATCATAGTCTGGAACCCTGTGATGGGCTGCCCGTTCGAGTTCTCCTCGATGGGCATCAGGGTGGACAAGGTCTCGCTCAAGGCGCAGCTGGCGATGCGCGGTGTGGAGACCTCCCCTTATCACCGCAGGATATTCAGGGGTGAGCTGCCGCTATCAATCGGCGGCGGCATCGGCCAGTCGAGGCTGTGCATGTTCTTTCTGCGCAAGGCCCACATCGGCGAGGTCCAGGCCGCGATCTGGCCCGACGCCATGCGCCGCGATTGCGCAAAGGCGGGCATAGAACTGCTCTGAGGGACAGTCTGAGCCCTATCTATTTGTAATTATTAATGTATTTAGATAGCAACAAAAACGGGGCGCAGCCGATACGTGGGTTGATATGTCGGCCCTGATAAAATCGATCCCGTTTTTTGCGCTGCCCGCGAACTCCTTCACAGCGTCTTCGGCTGGGGCGATCTTCCCCGCTGTGCAAAACGCCGCCTCGCCGGATTCTTTTGTCCGCGCATACGGCAATGAGTTCGCTTCATTGAAATCCGCGCGCGGCGATATCAGCCTCGACATCGTGGACCCGAGGAATTTCGAGCCGAGGTTCGAGGGGCAGCCGCCTTCGATGGGCGTGGAAAAACAGGGGCGGAGGATCCTCAACATGCTGGGGAAGGGAGGTCGGTTCTCCGTCGTCTTCGAGCGGCTGGAGACCCTCGGCATTCGCCGCATCGTCCTGGTGCCGCGATATCACCGGAATTTCACCGCGAGTTTGACTGATGAGGAGAGCGTCAAGACGGTGATGGCCAACTATCGGATCGACGGTCTCGAGCCGAACGACGCGGTCATCACGTTCGATCCGGAATACACGCATTCGATGCGCGACAAACTCTTGGCGATATCGCTCGAACACGAGCTGTGGCATCTGCACGATACCGTCGAGTTTCCCGGGCTTTATCGGCAACGCCTCGGGCTGATTTCGCGAGGCGCCGATGCGGATGCCGTCCTGCACTCCTTGCTCCATCTCTATCTGAGGGCGAGCGCACACCGGTTCGGGAGGATTTCGTTCGCCAACGCTGATATCGCCGATCAGAGGAGGCTCAGCAGCCGGCGGATGGAGCTTGCGGATATGACGAAACTGCCCGCCATGCTTTTCAGCTACATCGGGGATGCGCTGGAGACCTCTTTCGCACACGCGATCATGGGCAATGATTGGAGGGCGCGCTACTGCAACTGGTGGCTGAAGTCTTCCTATGGGAGCTGGTTGCCCCAATTCATAAATCGTGAGAAATTCTTTGGGATGGGCGATCAGATGGCCGGTCTGGTCCTGAGCTCGCTCATCGATTCTTCCGGCGGCCTCCGGTCCTCTCCCGACATCACCGAAATGATCGGCATCGTAGAAAATACAGTCAAAGATTTGAGTGTTTGGAGAGGGATGATCGTCCGCTGAAGATGTTCAAATTGCTTGCGCTCCCAGAACTCTCGTTATATGACGCCGCCTTGTATTGTTGAACGAGGGGCAGCCCATGGTCGAGATACCAGGAAAGCCAGGTGTCGCAATATTTCCACAAGGCCCCACGCCATGTCTGATGATCTGGCATCCGCCGGGCAACGGCCAGATTACCTTGAGCTCATCTTTTCAAGACTTGATGAAAATGGTCGGCAATCATCCGCGCGCAGCACTCTTCGCCGAGAAGCCACCTTCATTCCACGCCGGTAGGCCGGAGGGCCCGGCGGGCGTGTTGCTTCAGGGTGGAGCTGGAGGCGGAGACGGAGACGGCAACGGGAGGATAAAGATGATGAATGTGAAGATAGGCGATCTGATGCAACAGAGCGGGGTGAAGTTCGGGACCAGCGGCGCCAGGGGTCTGGTGAAGGACATGACCGACCGGGTCTGTTTCACGTATACGATGGGTTTTTTACAGTACTTGATGAGGCGGTGGGAGCTCAAGGAAGGGGGGGCCGTGGCTGTGGCCGGCGATCTGAGGTCCAGCACGGACCGCATCATGGCTGCATGCGCCGCTGCCGCGGATTATCTCGGATGCAGTGTGGTGAACCTGGGCAAGGTGCCGTCGCCCGCATCGGCGTACTATGGGATACTCAAGGGGATGCCGGTGGTCATGGTCACGGGTTCGCATATCCCGGACGACCGCAACGGCATCAAGTTCAATAAGATCGCCGGCGAGATACTCAAGGAAGACGAGACCGCTATAAGGGGAGAGGTCGTGCAGATACCGGATGGCCTCTTCAATGCCGACGGCTCATTCGCGCAGGGCGCCATAAAACCCATGCCAGGGGCCACGGAAGAAGCCGAGGAGCTCTTCTACAATCGTTACGTCGATTTCTTCGGCGTGGAGGCGCTGAGGGGTAGGCGTATCGCCCTGTATCAGCACTCCGCAGTGGGTCGCGATCTGCTTGAGAGGGTGCTCAAGGGGCTGGGCGCAGAGGTGACGTCGCTCGGCCGCTCGGACAAGTTCATGCCGGTCGATACCGAGGCTATACGTCCGGAGGATGCGGAGTTGGCAAGGCGTGTGGCGAGCGAGGGTCGTTTCGACGCGATCATCTCCACGGACGGCGACTCTGACAGGCCGCTGATAGCCGGCCGCGACGGGAAATGGCTGCGCGGCGACGTCCTGGGGATATTTGTCGCGAAGTATCTGGGCGCGGATTCTGTCTCAGCGCCCGTCAGCTGCAACGGCGCGCTGGAGAGATCCGGCCTCTTCGCCGACGTCAGGCGCACGCGCATCGGTTCGCCCTATGTGATCGCGTCGATGATGGAGGCCTTGGAGGAGAAGCGCAAAAAGGTGGTGAGCTACGAGGCTAACGGGGGATTTCTGACCGCCACCGACATCGGCATGTCAGGCAGGGTGCTCAAGGCCCTGCCCACGCGGGACTCGTTCCTCCCGATAATCGCGACCATCCTGCTCGCGCGGCAGGAGGGCAAGGGTGTGGCGGAGCTCAGGGCGTCGGAGCCGCAACCTGAGACCGCAAGCAGCGTGATCAGGAATTTCCCGCCTGAGAAGAGCGCTGCGGTATTGGAGATGCTGACTCCGGTTGGGATCAACGACTATTTCGGCGCTCATTTCGGTCCGATGAAAACGGTCGATCGCACCGATGGACTGAGAATCACATTTGAGACCGACGAGGTCGTACATCTTCGGCCGTCCGGAAATGCTCCGGAATTCCGTGTTTACACCGAGGCGGGGAGCGAGAAGCGGGCGACGGAGGTCAACGGTATAGCGAAGGGCGTCATCGAAAAGATAGTCTGAATCAGAGCCTGTGCCTGCGCATCGCCTTGACGATGGTCGGGATCGCCCTGATCCGCTTCAGCAGGCCGCCTGTCATCTCCAGGAATTTCATGTCATAGGGATACCACCAGAAGCACTTGCGCGCGGAGCTGTTCTCGTGCACGTGCACGGGGTAGAGGAATTCCATGATCCCGGCCCTGCCGTGGCTGCGGCCGAATCCGGACTGCTTCACCCCTCCCCATGGTGCGCCTGGGATGGCGTGCGCGAAGACGCAGTCGTTGATCATGACCACGCCCGCCTGCAGTAGAGGAATCATCCACTTCGCGGCGCTCTTGTCAGAGGTCCATATCGACGCGGTGAGCCCGTAGGCCGAGTCGTTCGCGAGCCTCACCGCCTGCATGTCGTCAGAGAAGGGCATGATCGGCAGCACCGGCCCGAAGGTCTCGTCGCGCATGATGGGAAAGCTGTGATCCACGCCGGTGAGCACCGTGGGCGGGAAGAAGTACCCTGCGCGGGAGCGGTCGCGCTCGCCGCCGCACAGGATATTCGCCCCGCGCGCCTTCGCGTCCGTGATCTGCTCCTCCACGTGCTCCAGCTGAGCCGGCGTGGTCATGGGGCCTATGTCCACGTCGGGATCGAGCCCGTTGCCCTGCTTGAGCGCGAGCGCCTTTCGCACGCATAACTCTGCGAACTCCTCGAACATCGATTCGTGCACGTAGCAGCGCTCGACCGAGGCGCATGCCTGGCCCGCGTTGGTGAACGCGCCCCAGACCGCGGCGCTTGCGGCCCGGTCGAGCTCAGCGTCCTGCCTCACGATCATCGGGTCCTTGCCGCCGAGCTCGAGTATGAGGGGGGTGGGGCCCTCCGCCGCGAGCCGCATCACGTCCTTGCCCACCGCCGCGCTGCCGGTGAAGGCGATTTTGTCCAGTCTGGCGCTGATCAGCGAGCGCCCTGTCTCGGCGTCGCCCGGCAGATGAGAGAAAATCCCATCGGGGAGGCCGGCCGCCTGGAACATCGCTCCGATCATGCCGCCGGCGATCGGCGCCCACGAGGATGGTTTTACGAGCACCGCGTTGCCGCAGGCGAGCGCGGCGGCGGCCTGGCCTGCGGCGATGGCGAACGGATAGTTCCATGGCCCTATGATCCCCACCACTCCGCACGGCCTGTGGGCGATGAAGGATCTGCGGCCGATGAGCCGCAGAATTCCGAGTGGCGCCGTCTCGTCGCGGATGAACAGGGGCGCCTGCCTGGCCGCGTATCTTAGGAACTCGGCTGTCGGGAATATCTCCTGGGCCATGGCCTCGGCGAGCGGCTTTCCGTTGTCCATGGTTATCGTGCGCGCGACGTCCTCAGCGTTCGCGAGGAGCCACTCGCATGCTGAGTCGAGATATCTTGCGCGCCGGCGCACGGCGAGTTTTGCCCATGCCGGCTGCGCTGCGCGCGCGTTGGCGACGAGCTCTTTGACCTTTGACGGCGAGGTTATGGGCACCTTGCCCAGGGTTTCGAGGGTTGCGGGGTTTATGGAGATTATCTCTGTCATCCCATTTTATCGAGGGGACGGCCGCCGATGACGTGCACGTGCAGGTGGAATATCTCCTGGCCGGCCTGGCGGTTGGTGTTGATGATCGTGCGGTAGCCGGTCTCCGCGACGCCGGTCTTCTTGGCGATCTCCTTGGCCGCCATGATCATCTCGGCCACGAGCGACGCCTTCTCCGTCTTCATGTGGTTGAGGGTGGAGATGTGCTCGCGCGGCACGATCAGGACGTGCGTCGGGGCGACGGGGTTGATGTCCTTGAACGCGACGAGGTTCTCGCTCTCGAACACCTTCTCAGCGGGGATCTCGCCCTTCGCGATCTTGCAGAATATGCATTCTTCGGACATGGTCTCCTCCTACATGTCTGCCAGCGTCTCTTCGTTTCCGCTGCCGATGATCAAATCGTTCACCATCACCACCGCGCTCTTGAGGTCGATCTTGTCTTCGGTCAGCGATTTTCCCAGGACTATGCCGTCGAGGCGGGGCGCGGAGAGGGTGATTATCTTCTGGATGTCGGAGAGGTTGGATATCTCCGACGTGATCGTTATCCTCGCGGTCACGTTCTTGCAGAATTCGAGGATGCTCTTGAAATTTTCATCGCCCATGGTGCCGTCCGCCCTGATGTCGGAATAGAGTATGTAGCGCACGCCGGCGTCGAGGAACTGCTTTGCGTAGTCGAGGGGCGTCTTCTTGGTTACGACCGCGTAGCCGGGGATCGTGACGTGGCCCCCCTTGAGGTCGATGTGTGCGCCGATCTTGTTGGGGAACTGATCGCAGATCTCCTTGAGGAAGGCGGGCTGCTGATATGCGAGCGTGCCCTGGACCACGAAATCCACCCCTGCGTTGACGTACGCTTCCACCGCCTGCGGGGTCTTGAACGTCCCGTCCACGAAGGCGGCGATCTTGAGCTCGCGTATGATTTTGTTGATTACCGGCGCATGGATGCTGGCGCCTACCGCCGCAGTGGCCAGGTCCACGAAGTGGAGGGTCTCGGCGCCCGCGGTCTTCATCGCCGCTGCGGTGGCCATCGGGTCCTCGGAGAAGAGGGCTGAGCGCACCCCTCCCTTGAGCACGACCTTGCCGTCCTTGAGATATATCTGCGGAATCAGCTGCATAGTCCCCCCGGATATGGCTTCGAATACTAGCACAGGGGCGAGGGATTGTGAAATGCCAATTATGCCTGGGGCTGCTCGTCGGACTCGCGGCTGATCGTAGCACCGCAGGCGGCCAGCTTCTCCTCGATTCGCTCGTATCCCCTGTCCAGGTGATAGATCCTGCGTATCTCGGTCGTGCCCTCAGCGGCCAACCCGGCCAATACGAGCGAGGCGGAGGCGCGGAGGTCGGTGGCCATGACCGGCGCGCCCTTGAGCCTGGGCACGCCCCTGACCACGGCCGTGCCGCCGTCGATGGAGATGTCCGCGCCCATCCTGACGAGCTCGGGCACGTGCATGAAGCGGTTCTCGAATATCGTCTCGGTGATGATGCTGGTGCCGCCGGCCACGGACATGAGCGACATGAACTGCGCCTGCAGGTCGGTGGCGAAGCCCGGGTGCGGGGCGGTGGCGACGTCTATGCTGCGGAGCTTGCCGGACGAGAACGCCTTGACCCTGTCGCCTTCGACCGCGATCGTCATGCCTGCCTCGGTGAGCCTGGCGATCAGGGTCTCGAGCATCTCGGAGGGGAAGTTTTCGATCGTGAGTTCGCCCGCCGTGATGCCGGCCGCCATCAGGAGAGTGCCCGCCTCTATGCGGTCCGGGATGATCCTGTGCGTGACGGGTTTTAGGCTGTCGACGCCGCGGATGGTTATCCTGTCCGAGCCGGCGCCCTCTATGTCCGCTCCCATGGCCCTCAGGTGGCAGGCGAGGTCGATCACCTCGGGCTCGCGCGCCGCGTTGCTCATGGTTGTGACGCCGTCGGCCAGCACCGCGGCCATCATTATGTTCTCGGTGCCCGTGACCGTCACCTTGTTGAAGGTGATCTCCGCGCCGTGGAGGTGGCGCGCGAAGACCTCCACGTAACCCTCTTTGAGCTCGATCTTCGCGCCCATGGTCTCGAGCGCCTTGAGGTGCAGGTCGATCGGCCGGGCACCAATCGCGCAGCCTCCCGGCAAGGAGACGCGCGCGCGCCTGAGCTGCCCCACCAAAGGCCCCATCACAAGCACCGATGCGCGCATGGTCTTCACCAGGTCGTACGGCGCTTCGACCGCGCCCAGCCGATTGACGTTGAGGCGCAGCGACCCGTCCCAGCCCTCGCCCCAGCCGTCGTCCGATCCGGAGCCGGGCGCGACCTCGGCGCCGATGTGTTCCAGGAGCTTCGCCATGGTGCGGATGTCGCGGAGTTTGGGTATGCCCTCGAGCCTGTGCTCGCCCGTGGCCAGGAGCGTCGCGGCCATGATGGGCAGCGCCGCGTTCTTGGAGCCGCTCACCTTGACTGTCCCGGAGAGGGGACGGCCGCCTTCGATGATCAGTTTTTCCATGCGCTTTTCCTCGCCATCACGACCCTCTCGATGCCCGCGAGGTCATTTGCGGTCTTTATCGTATCATAACCGTCGATCTCGGCCGCCGTGCCGATCGCAGCGGCCGACTGGCCCGCGCCGATCTCCATGAGTAGCCATCCGCCCGGGACCAGATGCCGCAGGGCATCCTTCAATATGCGCGAGATAAAATCAAGCCCGCTTGGCCCAGCTGCAAGCGCCGCCCTGGGTTCGAAATCCCTGACGTCGCAGGGGAGATCGGGCATCTCGCTGTCGGATATGTAGGGCGGGTTCGCAGTGATCACGTCGAAGGGGCCGAGGCGCTGATCTTCGATCGGCCTGAACAGATCGCCTGCCAGGAGTTTCACCTTCCTGCCTACTCCGGATAGGTTGCTCTGCGCCACGGCGAGCGCTCTCTCCGAGAGGTCGGTCGCCACGATGGATGCCTCCGGCAGCTCCTGCGCGAGAGCCGCCGCTATGCAGCCGCTGCCCGTGCACACGTCGAGGATCGCGCACGGCCGTTTCAGCGCGCGGGCGATCTTGAGAGCCTCCTCGACCACGGTCTCCGTCTCAGGCCTCGGTATCAGCACGTCCGGGCTCACCCTTATCGGCAGGGACCAGAACTCCCTGGTGCCGGTTATGTAGGCGACCGGGCAGCCCTTGCTCCTCTTGTCTATCCAGGAGTCGAATTTCTCTGCGATATCAGGATCAATGGGGTCCTTGCGAACGAGACAGAGACCGGAGCGGCTCCTGCCCAGCGCGTGCGCCAGCAACACCTCTGCGTCCAGGCGCGGCGTGTCCGCGCCGCAGTCAGCCAGCTTTTTTTCCGCGCGGATTATCGCCTCTGAAATATTCATGCGCAGCGTTAGTCGTCCGGATATTGTTATTCGCTCTGATCGCCCGTCTTCAGCGCCTCTGCCTGGTAGTGCATCCTGACCGCGTCGATCATCTCGCCCAGCCTGCCGTCGAGGATCTGCTGGAGGTTGTAGAGGCTGAGATTGATGCGGTGGTCGGTGAGCCTGTTCTGGGGGTAGTTGTACGTGCGGATCTTTTCGGAGCGGTCGCCGCTGCCCACCATGGAGCGTCGCGCGGCCGTGCGCTCGTTCGCCTGCTTCTGCGTCTCCAAATCGAGCAGTCTCGATTTGAGTATTTTCATGGCCCGCGCCTTGTTCTTGTGCTGGCTGCGCTCGTCCTGACACGCCACGACGAGCCCGGAGGGCAGGTGGGTGAGTCGCACCGCCGAGTCGGTCCGATTGACGCCCTGGCCGCCCGGGCCCGATGCGCGAAACACGTCCACGCGCAGGTCCTTCTCGTCGATGGCTACGTCTATGTCCTCGGCCTCGGGCAGCACCGCGACGGTGACCGCGGAGGTGTGTATGCGCCCCGACGCCTCGGTCGTGGGCACGCGCTGCACGCGGTGCACGCCGCTCTCGTATTTCATCTGGCTGTAGACGTGATCGCCGGAGATGAGCGCGATGACTTCCTTGATGCCGCCGAGCCCGGTGGCGTTCTGATCCAGTATCTCCACCTTCCAGCGATTGTTCTCCGCGAAGCGGCCGTACATGCGGAAGAGGTCGGCGGCGAACAGCGCGGCCTCCTCGCCCCCGGTGCCTGCGCGAATTTCGAGTATGACGTTCTTCTCGTCGTTGGGATCGCTGGGGAGGAGCAGTATCCTGAGCCTCTGCTCGAGATCGGCGATCTTCTCCTCGAGCGCCGGGATCTCGGAGCCGGCCATCTCCACGATCTCCGGGTCGGACTCCTTGTCCATCATCTCGCGGTTATCGGCGAGCGCTTCCTGGGTCCTGCGGTACTCGCGAAAGTCGGCCACGATCTCCCCGAGGTCGGAACGCTCCTTGGCGAGTTTCTGAAAGCGCGACTGGTCGGAGAGCACGGCAGGGTCGCCCATCTGCCTCGTGAGCTCCTCGAATCTCTTCTCGACCTCTTCGAGTTTCTTGAACATGGCTAAAATAATGCCCACGGGCCTGTGTCAGCCCATGGGCATCCTGGTTGTGGGTTGAGACAGCTACTGGTTCCCTGCTGCCTTGCTCTTCTTCGCGTTCTGGTGCGCCTGGAACTTCTCCATGCGCTTGTTGAAGCGATCGACGCGGCCGGTGGAATCGACCAGGCGCTGTTTGCCCGTGAAAAACGGATGGCACTTGGAGCAGAGCTCCACGTTGAAGTCCTTGCACATGGTTGAGCTGGACTTGAACAGTGCCCCGCAGGTGCATTTGATCGTAACGTCTGTGGATTTTGGGTGTATGGCTTCCTTCATGGTGCCGCTCCTTTGAAAGAAGGGCGACCTAACATAGAAAGCCGTCATAGGCAAGGGAGAAAACCGCGATTTTACGCCTTGTTGGTGGCTGTCTTTGAAAGCGTGGGTATGGGCCTGTTGGTCCTTGGGAGGGCGGGCCTCACTGCGACATTGGTCTTCTGGGGGTTGGACTTTACCTTGTTGAGGGCCTTGGAATTCAAAGATACATTGCTGCGAAGTTGGGGTTTTGTTGGCGCAGACGCTATCACTTTATCAAGGAAGTTTAAGATCGTCTGGTCTGAGGGCGGTTTCTTGCCCGTATCCGCAGGGGCGGTGCCGCGCTCCAAATGCTCGTGCACGGGTTTCTTATAGGGTATGCCCGGTGCGTGTAGAGCAGCTGATGTGCGGAAGGATGCATTAGAGCTGAAAACGTCTATATTACGACTGTTTGTGGTAGAGTTGCTGAACTTATCCTGTGACTTCTGAACAGCCGGCCGCTGTGCGTTTACAGAAGACGCAGGGTTCTGCATCGCGGTCCTGCGTTCGCCATAGGAATTGCCCACCCTGTTCTGCATCTGGTCTTTGGTCTTTACGAATGCCATCTTGAGATTCTCCCCTCAGCTGTTAAAGCCAGTCGATGTCTCGCTAGAAATAAATGCAAGATCGCTGCCAATGATCCCGGTCAGATTGAGATTCTAACTATTTGATTTATAGTATGTATTTAAAGGGGCTGAGCTGGGGGTGAGCGATTTTGGGCCGATTTCAGCCCTCATCTGGGGTCTTGGGACCCCCTTTCCTATCAGGCTATAAGCTTCGGGTTGACCCTCGTTGGATAACCGAGGTCATGATAGAATTTCGTAAGTTCCTTGAACACGATCTTGTTTATCGTGCAGTTTGCTTTATCAGGGCCATCCACATTTCCATATGCCAGCGCGCTGCCTGGGCACCCTTTGTTGCATATCGCTTTCCAGACGCATGCCCTGCATTGGCTGTTTCCCAGTCTGGCAATTCGACGCCTGAGCCTCCGCCGTACTTCATGCCGCTTGCTCCAGATATGTTTCAGGTCATCCGTCAAGGCATTGCCGAGCTTAAGCTCGCTTCCCTCCAGCTCGGGGCAGGGATACATGTTATAGTTCTCGTCGATCGATACGAAGCCCGATGCGCACAGGCGCGGCGATATCGTGCACAGCGATCCGCTCCTGGCGCCCTTGAGGACGCGCCATGAATATGCCATTGCGTTGGCGAATTCGAACTCTGCCTTGGTGTCGATTATGTATCTTTCGATCAACTTGACCAGTGTTCTTGCTTATTTTCTGTAATCTATGTCGTTGGATGCAGTCCCTCCGATCGAGCCGTGCATCAGTGGAAGAAAGTGAAAACTGACGCCGTTTTCCGAAGCCCAGTCGTATATCTCTTCCATTCGATCGATATTGTGATTCGTAACCACGCATAGCAGGCCGAAGTTGACCCTCTTTTTTCGCAGGCGCTGCATGTTTTTAAAGACTCGGTCCTGGGATGCTTTTCCGTTTCGCGCGGGCCGCGTGCGTTCCGTGAAATCAATGCTTATGCCGAGGCGCAACAATTTGCCCTGTTTCACGATCCAGGAGAGGGCCTCATCGGTGAGATGATAGAGATTGGTCTGGAAGGTATTGCTAATACGATAACCCTTGGGGAAAATCTTTTTCTGGAGCCGGACGAGTTCCCTTATCCTTTTGAGTGGAATCGTAAACACCTCGCCGCCCGTCCAGCAGAAATCGACCTTTCTCTGTCTCAAGCTCCTCAGGTGAGCGAGGACCTTCTTGTAGAAGATCTCGACCTTGCCCGGATCGACGATGAATCGATTGGAGTCATCGTCGAGTTTTGAGCGTTTGTAACAATATATGCAGCGCAGGTTGCACAGATTAGTGGAAAGGAAGTGATATTCCATTATTGGGATGGGCCTTTATCTGAGTAGCTCTATCTAATAAATGTTTTTCTCTTGAATTGTTTGAGACCGGTCAGCGGATTATTGATCTTTGCGGATCTATTG